>CAMOOZ010000178.1 GCA_946621895.1 uncultured Lachnospiraceae bacterium
TCGATATAAGGCGCTTCGCGATGCTGAATTCAATGAGTTATTAATTAGCAGTTCCTTCCACCCGGTAAAGGAATTGTATTCACTTAGGGAGTATCACAATGATGCGGCCAGCCGCACAGGGAAGAATGCCGCTAAGCGGTATGCGCATGCTCGATAACGAAATGGATAAGGAGCGGTTTATCTGATGGGCACCTGGAAAACGAGGGGCCTGCGGGGTTCCCTGCTGGAATCATTGATCAACCGGACGAATACGGTTTACCGGGAAAACGGGCTTGCACTGATCCAGAAGATCCCCACGCCGATCACGCCGGTGGAGATTGAAAAGGAGAGCAGGCATATCACGCTGGCCTATTTCGAGGAGAAGAGCACGGTGGACTATATTGGCGCCGTGCAGGGGATCCCGGTCTGCTTTGACGCGAAGGAATCCGCTCAGGACACCTTTGCGCTGGCGAATATCCATCCTCATCAGGTGGCGTTTTGCCTTGAATTCGAGCGCCAGGGGGGCATTGCCTTTTTTCTGCTGGGATTTACCGAAAGGGACAGGAATTATTATCTGCGGCTTTCCCGGCTGATGGAGTTTTTAGCGCGCAGGGATGCCGGCGGCAGGAAGAGCTTCCGCTATGATGAGCTGGAGGAGGAATATTTCCTGCCGCAGAAGGAGGGCATTCCCGTGCCTTATCTGGATCTGCTGAAAAAGGATCTGGAGGAGCGGGAAGAGCATTGAGCTATCTCCGGGAATCGTTTCCATCAGCGCTGCCCTTAGGAGCCGCCAGGAAATAGCATAGCAGGAAAATGGTTTTACATAATATCCATAAAGCCGGTTGCCTTACCACCGGGCTATGAAACCGAATTTGACGCTGTGGGATTGTGGAAAATGACAGGGGTCGCAAAAGAAAGGAACATGAATGAAAAATCTGCAGGCTATCCCGGAGGGAGTGCGGGATATATATGGGGAGGAACTGGCTGCGAAAAAAGCGCTGACGGAAAAGATGCTGAAGGTCATCCGCTCCTTCGGTTATCTCGAGATCGAGCCTCCCGCCTTTGAATATTTCGATGTGTTTTCCGGAGAGGTGGGAACGACGCCCTCCAGGGAATTGTACAAGTTTTTCGACAGGGAGGGGGAAACCCTTGCGCTCCGGCCGGATTTTACCCCCTCCGTGGTGCGGCATGCCTCTGGTCTTTCCTCCATCGCCGGCAGAAACCGGCTCACCTACCACGGCATGACCTTTATCAATTCTTCAAGCCTGCAGGGAAAATCAAGACAGACCACGCAGCTGGGGGCGGAGCTTTTTGCGGAGGGCTCAGAATACGCCGACGCGGAGATCCTCGGGCTTGCGGCGCTCTGCTTAAAGGAAGCGGGCTTAAGGGATTTCCAGATCTCCTTCGGCAACGCGGATTTCTTTCGGGGCTTATGCCGGGCAGCAGGGCTTTCGGCTGAGGCGGAGGAGCGTCTTAGGGGCTTTGTCAAGGCAAAGAATCAGGTGGCGGTCAGGGGCATGCTTTCGGAGCTTTCCCTGAAGGAGGATTATGCACGGATACTGCTCAAATGCACGGATCTCTTCGGAGATTTTGATTCCTTAAAGGAGGCGGAGGAGCTCTTGCCGAAGGAGGAAAAGGAGGGGCTCGATGTTTCCAGAAGGGCGTTAAAGCGGCTGCAGCGGGTCTATGATCTGGCAAGGCCCTACGGGATCTCCGAATACTTAAAGCTGGATCTGGGGCTTTTGAGCAAATATCATTATTACACGGGGCTGATCTTTCGGGGCTATACCTACGGCCACGGCGACGCCATCGCCACAGGCGGCCGCTACGATTCCCTCTGCGCTGTTTTCGGTAAGGAGATGCCGGCCATCGGCTTTGCGATCGCGGTGGAGGATCTGTTAAGAGCCCTGCGGTTTCAGGGCGCGGCGCTTGCCGGAGAGGAAAACCCTGAGAGCGTTTGCTTTTCGGAAAAGGATTATGAAAAGACGCTTGAGCAGGTGATGGAGCGGAGAAGAAACGGGGAAGCGGTGGCGCTGGAGCGGGCAGAATGACCAGGCAGTGAATCGAGGATCGTTTTGCGAATGTTGCCGGCAGTTGCTGAAAGGGAGAAAACAAATGACGGGATCAGAAAGGCTGGAACAGTGACTTCTATTTTTATCTTGTGGTGGATGATGACAGAAATATCGCTGAAGCTACCAGGGATGCCTACAGGGTGGATATAAAAAGCGGCCTGTGGATATTGTTGTTGGGTCAAATTCCCGATTTGAGAGAAAGCGAAATGCAGCATACTCACAAATGGTGGAAAGAGAGGTGGAGGAGCATGGAATCCTTCTCTACAATAAGAATGAAGCATTCATCTGAAGAGGAAAATGACGGAAACGAAGGAGAAAGAAAGGGTATGAAAGACGGATATCTTACCTTCGCTTTATGTAAAGGCCGGCTTGCGTCCAAAGCGATGCAGCTTTTTGGGGAGACCGGCATTTCCCTGGATGTGCTGGATGATTCCAGAAAGCTGATCTTTGCTGACGAGGAAAGAAAGCTGAAATTTTTCCTGGCCAAGGCGCCGGATGTGACCACCTTTGTGGAATACGGCGCAGCGGACTTAGGCGTGGTCGGAGAGGACATGATCCTCGAGGAAAAGCGCAGGGTCCATGAGGTGCTGGACCTTGGCTTCGGGAAATGCCGGATGTGTGTCTGCGGCCCGGAGGAGGCGAAAAAGCGCCTGGATGCCGGCGGCTTTATCCGGGTGGCCAGCAAATACCCGGAGATCGCCAGGGAATATTTCAGGGAAGAAAGGCACAA
>CAMOOZ010000179.1 GCA_946621895.1 uncultured Lachnospiraceae bacterium
AAGATGGATGTCATTCTGGTGGGGATCGCCGTGAACATGATGGGTTCGGGCGGTACCCTTTTCCTCTGCAATGTGATCACGCAGAGCACGGAGGGAAAGGCCATGGCCTCCACCACGGGACTGATCACGAAGAGCCTGTGCATCCCCGATATCCATATCCCGTTTGTGCAGGATATCCCGTTTATCGGGCAGGTGCTGTCCGGGCATTCCCTGCTGACCTTGCTGGCCTTTGTCTGCGCGGCGCTGACCTCAGTCCTGCTTTATAAGACGGCGCTGGGGCTGAGCATCCGGGCCGTGGGGGAAAACGCCAATGCGGCGGCCAGTGTGGGCATCTCCGTTTTAAAGATCAAATATCTTGCCATGGCCTTTTCCGGGCTGATGAGCGGCCTTGGCGGCGCGTTCATGAGCATGAGCTACTCCACGGGCTGGTCCCAGGATATGGTGGCCGGGCGCGGCTTTATCGCACTGGCGGCGCAGGCCATGGGGGCCGGGGAGTGCCTTGGCGGGACGCTTGCCTCGCTGGTCTTCGGGTTTGCCCAGTCCCTGGGGATCAAATTCTCAGCTGTGGGCCTGGATTCCAATCTGGCCTCCCCGATCCCCTATGGGGTGACGATCATCGGGCTGGTGATCTTCGCCGTGTCGCGGCGGAGGAAGGGAAAAGAGAAGCAGCGCGCGGCGGCATAGTATTTTTCATTGTAGAAAACCTCACACTGGAATAGAATCGCACGGGAGTTTAAGATTGAAAAAGGATAAAAAAATCATCCCCCTGATCCTGGACGGAGATCCGGGACACGATGATGCCATCGCCTGGGTGCTGGCCCGGGCAAACATGATCGCTCACGGTCTGGCGAAAAGCCCCTACGGCGGGGAACAGACGGATGCGCCGGACTCCGAGATCTGCCTGGATATCCGCGCGGTAACGGCTGTCGGAGGCAATACGACGCTGGACAAGACCGCTTACAACGCCCTGCGGGTCTGCAGGCTGATCGGGCTGGACTGCCCTGTTGCCGCAGGCGCTGCGGGCCCCCTTACGGGGAAACTGATGAATGCGCCCTCCGTGCATGGGGAATCCGGCCTGGACGGGCCGGCGCTGCCGGAGCCGGACAGGGAGCTTTCTTCTTTGCGCGCGCCGGAGCTGATGGCGAAGGTGATCGCGGAGAGCGAAGAGCCGGTCACCATCGTTTCCACAGGACCCATGACGAACACGGCTATTCTGCTTTCGGCATATCCGGAGGTAAAGGAAAAGATCGCGCGAATCTCCTTTATGGGCGGCGGCATCACCCACGGCAACTGGACGCCTGCCGCGGAGTTCAATATCCTGGTGGATCCCGAGGCGGCGAAGATCGTGTTTCATTCTGGCGTGCCGTTATTGATGTCGGGGCTGGATGTGACGGAAAAGGCGCTGATCAAGCCGGAGGATTTTGAACGGATAAAGGCGCTGGGAAATCCGGTCAGCGATATTGTCTGGCAGTGGCTGGCATTTTTTTATGAATTTCATCGGAAGCTGGGCTATGCCGGTGCGCCGATGCATGATCCCTGCGCCGTGATGGCGCTGATCCACCCGGAGGTCTTCACGATCCGCAGCATGTTTGTGGATGTGGAAACGGGCGGCGAATACACCAGGGGCGCCACGCTGGGGGATATGAACGGGATTTTGGGCTATGCGCCGAATGTGGAGGTCGTGCTGGATCTGGATCCGGAGCAGTTTGCGGCATACCTGATCCAAGCGGTTGCGAGGTACTGATGCGTAAAAGCAGTGGGTCACGCGACATCATGGTATATCAGCATTCGCTGATTCGGGCTCATATTGGGGCGCGGTTCAAGACTCATCTCCCACTTACGGGCAAGCCCGCCACGGGAGAAGGCTTTTGACCGCTGAATCATATGGGTCAGACCGCCGCTTCGCGGCATTGGAGGAAAAATGAGGATCTGGATCGATTGTGATACGGGCACGGATGACGCTGCGGCGATCCTGGCGGCGGACGCCGAGCCGGCGCTGGAGATCGCAGGGATCTCCGCGGTGGCGGGAAATGTCCCGTTAGCGTATACATACAGAAACACGCGTTATCTGAAAAAGCTGACGGGCGCCGCCTGGCCGGTCTTTGCCGGAGCGGATAAGCCGCTGATCAGACCGCAGGTCACCGCCTCCCATGTCCATGGGGAGAACGGGCTGGGGGATGTGGAGCTTAAGGAGGAATCCGGAGAGGACGCTTACGGGGAGGAATCCGCCGAGAAGGCCTGGGATGCGCTTTACCGGGCGGCCTGTGAGGATGAGCTGACCCTTGTGGCCACGGCTCCGCTGACGAACATCGCCATCGCCTTTAAGAAGTATCCGGATCTTCCCGGGCGGCTTAAGCGGGTGGTGCTGATGGGCGGCGCCGCGGTGGGCGGAAATGTGACCTCCTGCGCGGAGTTCAATATCTTCTGTGATCCGGATGCCGCGAAGATCGTCTTTTCCTCCGGTGCCGATATCGTGATGTGCGGGCTGGATGTGACAAATCAGGTGTTCATCACGCGGGAGGAGCTGGACGCGCTGGCACAGGCGGGCGGGGAAAAAGCCCGTTTCCTCCGGGGAATGGTGGAGAAGCCCTTAAGCTTTGCCGAGGAGTGGGGATATCCCGGGTTTGTGATCCACGATCTCTGCCCGGTGTTTTACCTTGCCCATCCGGAATGGTTTTCGGGCCTTACCTGCGGCGTGGCGGTGGAGACGAAAGCGCCGCTCGCGATGGGGAAAACGGTCACGGACCTGATGAGCGATAAAAAGTTTGAAGACCGCAATGTCCTCGTCCTGCTCACCGCCGACAGGGAGGCGATCGTCCGCAGATTTACGGAGCTGATGACCGCGGCAGCCGCGCAGTGAGCGGATGGGATAAGCGCTTCCTTCCCCAGGGCATTTTCCCGCGGCCGCACCGTGAGCGGATGGAATAAGCGCTTCCTCCCCGGCTTTTATCGTGCGGCAGCCCGATGATCGTACGGGATAAGCGCCTTTCTTCCCGGGGCTTTGCAGCTTTGCATTGGCAGCGGCCGGTATCTGCCTGAGCGGTCTGTTACAGCTGCACCGCCGTGTTCAGCGCCACCTCCATCATCTGCTTAAAGCCGGTCTGGCGCTCCTCGGCGCTTAATTTCTTCTCTTTGTAAAAATGATCGGAGACGGTCAGGATCGCGAGCGCGTTCTTTTTCGCCTCGGCGGCGTTTAAGTAAAGCGCTGCCGCCTCCATTTCGCAGGCCAGGACACCCATGTCGCGATAGAGATCCATTGCGTTTCCCTTCCGGTAAAACACATCGGTAGAAAGCACATTGCCCACATGGAAGGGGGCGTTCAGCTTCCTTGCTTCGCCAATGGCAATTTCCAGCAGGGAAAAGCTGGCCGTTGGGCTGATGGGGCCGGGCAGATTATACTGGCAGCCATAGCGGGAATCATTGCTGGCGGACATCGCGAAGACCAGATCCATCACATCGATATTCTCCTGCATGCCGCCGGCGCTGCCGATCCGGATAATGTTCTCCACATCATAAAAATGGAACAGCTCATAGGTATAGATGCCGATGGAGGGCATTCCCATGCCGTGTCCCATGACGGAGACCTCTTTTCCCCGATAAGATCCGGTGAAGCAGTACATGCCCCGGACCTCGCTCACGCATTTCGCGTCGGTAAGATAGTTTTCTGCGATGAATTTGGCCCGCAGCGGATCGCCGGGCATCAGGACGGTCTTTGCAATATCGCCTTTTTCTGCTGCATTATGGGGTGTGGCCATGTGTTTCTCCTTTCAGATTTTCTTTTCGCCGCCATGTCGGCCGGCATCGGGATTCCACCTGTCTGCCCCCCGGAAACAGGTCAGCTGCGATCCGTTTCTTAAGGGTGATGAATGGACATTATTCTATCAGATACAGGTCTTTTTGTTAAGCATTTTGCAGGGCAGACGCAGCGCAGAGGATTTTCTCCTTGCATTTTCCCCTGCGCTATGCTATGCTTTCGTTTCTGAAGAGTTTTTTTCCTTGCCCTCATGCCTGCATGAGAGCCGAGAGGTCTGCCGCTGCATCAGGCGGCAAAGCATGTCCAAAAGGAGGTAAGAAAGGAATGGTAAAGTATGAGCTGGCCCTGGCCTTGAGCGCAAAGCCCGAGGATGAAGCAAGGGCGGCCCTGCTGGAAAGGGTGAAGGAGTTGATCACCACCCGGCAGGGAGAGATCACAGGGATCACGGAGACGGGAAAGAGGCGTCTTGCCTACGAGATCCAGAAGCAGACCGAGGGCTTCTATTATTTCATCAAATTTGAAGCTGAGCCGACGGTTCCCGCGGAGGTGGAGAGCAGGCTGCGCATCATGGATAATGTGCTGCGCTTCCTGATCGTGAAGGATGATCTGAAGGCACCGGCCCCTTCCCGGAAGGAAGCGCCGGCAGCTGAGGAAGCGGCAGAAGCGGCACCCGCTGCCGAGGCGGCTCCTGCGGAAGAAGCCGCGGCACCGGAAGCTCCTCAGGAATAAGAGTGGATCGTGCTTTCCCTTTGGTGTTTCCGTGCGTAGTTGAAAAGAAAGGAAAGCATTATAAATGAATAAAGTATTTTTGATGGGAAGACTCACCAGAGATCCGGAAGTCAGGTATTCTCAGGGAGAAAAGCAGACGGCAGTGGCCCGCTACAGCGTGGCGGTGGACAGAAGATTCAAGCGCGATGGAGATCCCGAGGCGGATTTCTTCAACTGCACTGCCTTCGGCAAACAGGCGGAGTTCTGTGAGAAGTATCTCCACAAGGGCACCAAGGTGGTCGTGGAGGGACGGCTCCAGAACGACAATTATACGAATAAGGACGGCAATCAGGTCTACAGCGTGCGGGTGATCACGGAGTCCATCGAGTTCGCGGAGAGCA
>CAMOOZ010000180.1 GCA_946621895.1 uncultured Lachnospiraceae bacterium
GAACACGCCGTCGGTGTCGATCAGCCGCCCGGCCAGATCAAAGATCACGCCATTAACATCCGCAAATAAAAAGCGGTATCCCTCCGCGATCCCCTCCCCGGCATCACCCCTTACCGTCAGATCGGCGGACGGGGTTTTCTTCTCTTTTGTTGACATAATTTTTCGGTTTTCGCCGTTTCTTTCTGCGCATCATGCTGAAGAGGATCGTCGTCAGGAAAAGCCCGAAAAGCAGGAAAACAGCCACCAGGCTTGCCTGCAGAAACAGGACAAACCGGTCTCCTTCCTTTTGTGCCGGCTCCTCCTTTTCCGGCGCCCAGCGGGAGGGCGCATCCGGCGGGATGGATTCCTCCGGCTGCAGATTCTCCGTTTCCATGCGGAAAGAATCCCCTGCTGCCGTTTCCCCGGCATTCCGATCCTCCGCTGCATCACCGCTCCCCGCCGCAGCACTGTTTCCCGCAGCAGTATCCGGTGCAGCGGACTCCTCCGGCTCAGGGAGCGTTTCCTCATCCGCATAGCCCCTGGACACGGAGGTCAGCGCCACCGGCTCCGAGGCTGTTCCCAGATCATAACGGTTATAGGCCGTTATCACAAGCTGCGGCGCGATCCCGTAGGGTATCTCGATATTTACCCGGATCGTATCCTTTCCCTCGGGCCAGGGCTGGTAGCCGGATTCTGTTTCTCCCCCGTCAAAGCTTACCGTATAATAAAGGATCGGGCCATCCGCGTCCTGCGCGGAGATCTCTGTCAGCGCCCTGCGCTCCTTTGTGTTCTCCTCGATCAGCGTCAGGGAACAGAAATCCGGCTCGGTCATATCCTGATAAACAGGTGAGAGGGGCTCCGGGATATCCGCCAGCACCCTGTCAGAAAAATCAATGCCGAGCGCAGCGGAGGAAAGTCCCAGATACTCGGCCACGCAGTCCGCATCCAGCTCGCCGAAGGCCTTCAGCTCTTCCACACTGTCATAAAATTCATAATCCACAGGATTATCCACATGACAGTGCTCCAAAATCGCCGCGGGAACGCCTCCCTCTCCCGCGTGCTTGATGATCCCGTAATAATCCTGATCCGTTTTTCCGGAGATCTTTGTCTTTACCCCCCGGTCAATGAGTCCCAGAGACTTGAGCGCCTTTGTTTCGATCAGGCCAAACTGCATGCCCTTCACATAGTTCTGACCGAAGGCGCTGACCCACACCTCACTCCCGTAAAACCGTAAAGAGGCAGAGGCATTATAGTGAACGGAAAAAAGAAATTCCGCGCCGTGGTCGATGGCGATCTTCGCCCTCTCCTCCAGGGACAGGTCGATATCGGAGGTCCTCGTCATCACCACCTCCACATCCTCATACTGCAGAAGCCTGTCCCGCATGGCCTCTGCCGTGATCATCGTCAGCTCTTTTTCCCACGCACCGGAAAGCTCCTCCGGCAGCGGAGCGAAGACATTTTCCGTGCCATGGTTTTCTCCCCCGTGGCCGGGATCGATGCAGATCACATGGGCAGCCTGCACCGGAAAAGAAAAGCAGAGGAAGAGCAGGAAAAACAAAAGGCCGGCACCGCTCAGGTCCCGGCCTTTTAAAGGTTTACATAATCTGCAATTCCTCATCTCCGGGCGCATCCTCCTGGTCCTGGGACTTTGACGCGTTCAGTTCAGACCGGTTGCCCCGGATCACCTCCAGATAATGTCGGATATCCTGCTGCAGGCGCACGAAATCATTCTGCGCGGCCTCCAGCGAATCCACCAGGATATTTTCCACAAAACCCAGGCTCTGATCCGTATACTGCACCGCGGCATTGATCATATTATTGGATTCCACCGTGGCATTATCCAGTGTATCCCTGGCCTGGACGGCGGCATCGGCGATCACCACCTCCGCCCGCTGATAAGCCTGCTTCATGATCTCGTTTTCGGACACCAGCTTATCCGTCTCGATGCCGGTCTTCGTGATCAGCTCCTCGGCCTTCTGCTTCGCGTCATTCAAAATGGCATCCCGCTTATCCTGGGCGTCCTTCAGGATAGCCTCCTGATTGCTCACGATCTTCGCGCAGTTTTTGATCTCCTCGGGAATCCTGGCTCTCAGCTCATGGATGATCTGATCGATCTCATCCTTGACCACCACGATCTTCGTATTGGAAAAAGCCACAAATTTGCAGCTCTCCACATATTCTTCCAGCTCATCCAGGACCTGTTCCATCCTGCTTGCCATATAAATCCTCCAAATCCCAACAGCAATAAAGCCGCGCGTCTGCATCAGGAATCCGCAAAAACCGCGTCTTCCCTATCCTCTGGCTTTCGCCATTCTCTCTTCCATCAGCTTCTTCACCTCCTCCGGCACGCATTTCGAAATATCCCCCCCGAAGGCGGCGATCTCCCGCACCACGGAGGAGCTCAGATATGCGTACTGCAGCGAGGTGATCAGAAAAACAGTGTCCAGAAAGCCGCCGGAAAGCTCGAAATTCGTCTGGGCAATCTGGAGCTCGTACTCAAAATCCGTCACCGCCCGCAGCCCTCTGATGGACACCCGGATATCCTTCTTCCGGGCATAATCGATCAGCAGGCCGTCGTAGGACTCCACTGAGACATTATCGTATTTTTCGGTGACACTGCGGATCATTTTAACACGATCTTCAATAGAAAACAATGGAGACTTGGCCGTGTTCACCATGACCACGATCACCACGCGGTCAAAAAGCTTCGATGCCCTCTCAATGATATCCAGATGTCCGAGGGTCACCGGATCGAAGCTTCCGGGGTAGATTGCCTGTTTCATTTTTTCACCGCTCCTGCGCCTTTCGCAAAAACACATGCTTGTTCGTCCGATAAAGCTTTTCCCTGTAAACGGTAAAGCCCAGGCTCTCCACAACGGAAAAGTCCGCGTCCCGCTCCTCCTCCACGATCACGATGCTCTCCTCCCCGACCCAGGGCGCATCGTGAAGCAGCTGAAGGAGCCGTTTATCATAGCCAAGCCCGTAAGGCGGATCGATGAAGATGATATCCACCCGCTTTTCATAGATCCTGGAAACAGCCGCGAAGGCGTCCGATCTAAGCACCACCGCCCTGTCCGCAAGCTTTGTAAACTGCAGGTTATGTCCGATACAGGACAGCGGCTCCTTCCCGTTTTCGATAAAATAGGCCTTTCTCGCCCCCCTGCTCAAGGCCTCAATGCCGATGCCTCCGCTGCCGGCAAAGAAATCCGCAAAGCAGGCGCCCGGCACCTCGTTTTGCAGGATGTTGAACAGGGTTTCCTTGATCTTATCCGCCGTAGGCCTTGTTCCCTCTCCCTTCGGGGTTTTTAAGGGGAGGGAACGGCATTCTCCCGCGATCACTCTCATATTTTTCCCTCATGACTCGCCGTCACAGGCCGCGCATGAAAAAAGCGACGCATGGCTTCGTTTCACTCCCGCCATGCTGCAATCCTTCGGATTCCCGCGCCGCTTCGCGTCGCTTCATCCTCATGATTGGCGCTCGCCAAATGTCCGCAAATGCTCATGCGAGCATGACATTTGCGTCCGCATGGCTCCGTGCTTTTTTTATACCTTCAACCTGCTGCCCTTGCCCTCCCTGGACTGGCGCTTCACTCCTCAAGAATAC
>CAMOOZ010000181.1 GCA_946621895.1 uncultured Lachnospiraceae bacterium
GGCGCTCCAGCGTGTTCTTCACCCCTCTGACCTCCCCGCTTAAGCCCACCTCGCCAAAGACCAGCATGTCCCCGGGCACGGGAAGATTCAGAAAGCCGGAGGCCACCGCCAGCACGATCCCCAGATCCAGCGCCGGCTCTTCGATCCGAAGCCCCCCAGCCAGATTCACATAGGCGTCACAGACACCGGTCCGAAGGCCCACGCGCTTTTCCAGCACCGCCATCAGAAGATTTAAACGGTTATAATCCGTACCGTTTGCCTGACGCTTCGGGAAACCGAAATTCGTGGGGGAGACCAGCGCCTGAATTTCGATCAGGATCGGCCTTGAGCCCTCGATCGCGCACGAAATAACAGATCCCGGCGCATCCAGCGGGCGTCCGGAAAGCATGAATTCCGAAGGATTCTCCACCTGGACAAGACCTGTCTCCCGCATTTCGAACACGCCGATCTCATTCGTCCTGCCGAAACGGTTCTTCACCGCCCGGAGAATACGGTAGGAGGCAAAGCGGTCTCCCTCGAAGTAAAGCACCGTATCCACCATATGCTCCAGCACCCTGGGCCCTGCCACGGTCCCCTCTTTTGTCACATGGCCGATCAGGAAAACGGAGATCCGGCTTTCCTTTGCGATCCGGAGAAACAGCGCCGTGGCCTCCCTGATCTGGGATACGGAGCCCGGGGCGGAGGTGATCTCCGGATCACACATGGTCTGGATGGAATCCACGATCAGGATAGAGGGCTTTACCTCCCGGACCGTATCCTCGATCTCGCCTAGATCCGTTTCGCAGTAAAGCAAAAGCTCCTCCGCGCCCTCACCGAGCCTGTCCGCCCGCATCCTGATCTGTCTCAGGCTTTCCTCCCCGGAGACATAGAGCACCTTTTCGCCGGCGGCGCCCAGCTTCATTGCCGTCTGGAGCAGCAGCGTAGACTTCCCGATGCCAGGGTCTCCTCCCACCAGTGTCAGGGAGCCCTCCACAATGCCGCCCCCCAGGACGCGGTCAAATTCCGTGAGCCCTGTGGTCCTGCGGATCTCCTCCTCCATGGAAACGGCGGAAAGCTTCACCGGGGCGCTTTTCGGGATCCCTCCTCCGCCTGCGGCGCGCTTCTCCTTTTCCGGGCGCAGCTTCTCCTCCACAAAGCTGTTCCATTTCCTGCAGGCAGGACACTGGCCCAGCCATTTCGCGCTCTCGTATCCGCATTCCTGACAGTAGAACACGGTCTTTTCCTTTATCTTAGGCAAGCTTCGTTTCCTTTACCTTAAATACCGCTTCATTGTCTTTGATATCCGCGCGGACCGTGTCCCCCCGAAGGATCAGGCCGGAGAGGATCTCCTCTGCCAGCCTGTCCTCCACCAGATTCTGGATCGCCCGTTTTAAGGGTCTTGCCCCCATTTTGGGATCCGAATACTTCTCCACGAGATGCTCCTTTAAGCCCTTGCTGAAGGTGAGCTTTATCTGGAGCTGCTCCTGGCAGCGCTTTGCCAGATTCTTGCCGAGAAGCGCCGTGATCTCCGTCAGCTCCGGCTTCGACAGCGCATGAAAGACCATGATCTCATCGATGCGGTTGATAAACTCCGGCTTGAAGATCCGCTTTACCTCTTCCATCACATTGGATTTCATCCGGTCGTAATCCTGCTTTTCATCCTTCCCGGCGGAAAAGCCCAGGCTTTTCGGCTCCACGATCCTGGAGGCTCCCGCATTGGAGGTCATGATCAGCACCGTGTTCTTGAAGCTCACCCTTCTGCCCTTCGAATCCGTGATATGGCCGTCATCCAGCACCTGTAAAAGCACATTGAAGATATCCGGATGGGCTTTTTCGATCTCGTCGAACAGGACCACGGAATAGGGATGGCGCCTGACCCTTTCGGAGAGCTGTCCGCCCTCCTCAAAGCCCACATAGCCCGGAGGGGAACCGATCATCTTCGCCACGGAATGTCCTTCCATGTATTCCGACATATCCACGCGGATCAGCGCCTGCTCAGAGCCGAACATTGCCTGGGCAAGGGCCTTGGAAAGCTCTGTTTTCCCAACGCCGGTGGGCCCCAGAAACAAAAACGAGCCGATGGGACGCCCCGGGTCCTGAAGTCCCACCCGGCCTCTCCGGATGGCCTTTGTCAGGGCCTGGATCGCCTCCTCCTGCCCGATCACCCGCTCATGCAGCGTCTTGTCCAGCTTTAAGAGCCGCTCGCTCTCCTTTTCCGTCAGCTTTTTCACCGGGATCTTCGTCCAGAGCGCCACGACGCCGGCGATATCCTCTTCCGTCACGGTGATCCGTTTTTCCGCCCGTTCCTCCTGCTGCTTCAGCTTTACCGAGACCTTATCCATCTGCTTCCTGGTCTTTTTTGCCCGGTCAAAGTCCTCGTCCAGAAAGTTCTGCTCCAGCTGCTGTTCCAGCGCCTCCAGCTCCTCCTTTAAGCCTTCCTCCTTCTTTACCCCTCCCTCCGCGGAAAGCCTTGCGGCGGCGGAGGCTTCATCGATCAGATCAATAGCCTTGTCCGGAAGGTTCCTGTCGTTGATATAGCGTTCGGAAAGCTTTACGGCGGCCTCGATGGCCTCTTCGGAAAGGATCACGCCGTGATGCTCCTCATACTGATGCGCGACCCCCTTTAAGATGCGTATCGTCTCCTCTTCGCCCGGTTCCTCCACATCCACCGGCTGAAACCGTCTTTCCAGCGCGGCATCCTTTTCAATGTATTTCCGGTACTCCGCGATGGTCGTTGCGCCGATCATCTGCAGCTCGCCCCTTGCCAGGGAAGGCTTTAAGATATTCGAGGCATCCAGCGCGCCCTCCGCGCCGCCGGCGCCGATCAGCGTATGCAGCTCATCCATGAACAGAATGATATCTCCGTCCGAGAGCACCTCTTCGATGACCTTCTTGATCCTCTCCTCAAATTCACCCCGGTATTTGCTGCCAGCCACCATGCCGGCCATATCCAGCGTGAGCAGGCGCTTCCCCTTTACCGAGGAGGGCACCTCTCCCGATACGATCCGCTGGGCCAGGCCCTCCACGATGGCGGATTTGCCGACGCCCGGTTCTCCCAGAAGGCAGGGATTGTTTTTCGTCCTCCGGCTCAGGATCTGGATCATCCGCGTGATCTCTTCATTTCGGCCGATGCAGGGATCCAGCTTCTTTTCCGCTGCCAGGGCGGTGAGATCCCTGCTGTACTGCTCCAGCACGGAGGCTTTTTTCTTTTTCCTGTTCAGGTCATTCTTATGCTGCGCCGCATCCTCTCCCATGGCCACCATGATATCGGAATAGAGCTTTCCCGTCTGGATCCCCATGGTGTTTAAGAGCCGCATCGCCACATTCTCCCCGTCCCTGATCAGGGCAAGCAGAATATGCTCCGTTCCCACCTTTTCCATATGGAAGCGCCTGGCTTCATCCCGGGCATCCTCCAGGATCATCTCCGCTTTGGGCGAATATCCCTCCCTGTCCATCACGATCGTATCCGAGCGGATCTCGATCAGCTCCAGGATCAGCTTTTCCAGCTGATAGTTCTCCACCCTGTTGTCCATCAGCACTCTGGCGGCCACGCCCTCTCCTTCCCGAAGCAGGCCGAGAAGGATGTGCTCCGTGCCCACATAGCCCTGGTGGTGCTGTCTGGCGCAGGCTCTGGCCAGCTCAAGTGCCCTCAGCGCATTTGTCGTATAGTCCATATCGCCTCCGATGCTGTAATACGGCAGAAAGCTCCCCGCCCGGGTGGGACGGGGAGCCGGCAGTACCGTTCCTGTTCACAGCCTGTTGATCATCATAATCTGTCACTCCGGCTGTGAATGGTAACTTCAGCTTCAATCATCATCCAGATCGACGAAATTGTACTCAAAATCGTCATCCATGTCCCCGGCGAAATTCCTGGGTCTGGGCGCGGGCTTTCTGACCGGCGCCTGGGGCCTTTCCTCCTGATAACGCATTTCTCTTCCGGCCCTCCCGGCGGACTGGGCATTTCTGGATTCTGTCCTGACGCCGCTCCTGGAGCCGCCGCCCTGCGAAGAGGTCGTGCGAATGCTCTGCTGGGAGGACGCCGCGGGACGGCTTCCCCCTGTCCTG
This sequence comes from uncultured Lachnospiraceae bacterium, assembly GCA_946621895.1. The sequence continues at coordinate 4,045 of CAMOOZ010000181.1, forward strand.
GAGGCGGAGCTGCTCCGCTGGGGGGCGCCGCCGGATTCACGCCTTCTTGCGCTCTGGCTTCTGTACTGCTCCTCCTCGATCTCCTCATAGGCGCCTCTTAAGCGCAGGATCAGGATGGTGATCGCGATGATCGCCGCGACCAGAAGCACGCCCAGAACGATCAGCAGGATCCTGTCCCTGCCGGCGCGGCCTTCCGTCTCGGCTCTGTACTGCACGGCGGACTGCGCTGTTTCCAGCAGCTCCTCCACCTTATAGCGGACGCCCTCGATATTGTTATTCAGATACCAGGAGAATTCGCCGTCCTCATTTTCCGCGTATTCCACGGTATAATCATTGTTTGTGACAGGCGCCGACTCCTCGGGAGCCATCGTGTCGGCCATTGAAGCGCCTGCATCCGGGCTTTCTTCCGCGGGCGCTGTCTCCTCCGGCGCCTCCTCGACAGGCTCCTCGGAGGGGATCTCTTCGCCAAGCTCAATGAAATCATCCCGGATATAGCCTTCCTTATCTCCGTCAAAGGTGACCTTATACCAGGTATGTCCGTCGGAGCCCTGTTCCTCGCCCGTCACGATCAGCGCCGTGCCGCCTCCCTTTGAGGCCACCGGCGGGTCATAATTTGTCCCGGGGCCTGAGCGGATATTTACGCCGGAACCCTTTACCGTGGCCTGTCTGTCGGCCAGCGCCGTAATCCCCATCCCCAGTGCAAGCACAAATGCCAGAATCAATGAAACTCCCCGGACTGCCGTTTTTCTCTTCACCTTTTTCTCCTCCCTTTTCCTGACCTCTTCCATCGCTGTTTACAGCTTACTGAAGATCACTCCCCGATCGCGCTTCCGATATCCTTCCGGTAAAAGCAATCCTGAAAGCTGACATGACTGACCGCTTCATAGGCTTTTTTCCTGGCCTCCTGCAGATCGGCCCCGATCGCAGTGATGTCCAGCACCCTTCCGCCGTTTGACAGGATCTCACCGTTCTCCCCTGCCTTTGTCCCGGCATGGAAACAGATATAGTCCTGTTTCCCCTCAAACCACTCAAATCCCGAAATGGGATAGCCCTTTTGATAGCTCACGGGATAGCCGCCCGAGGCCTCCACCACGGTCACCGCGGCCTCCGGAATAAACTCCGGCTCGATCTCCGCAAGCCTCCCCTCAATACAGGCCTCCATGATCCCGATCAGATCCGTTTTCAGCCTGGGCAGCACGACCTGCGCCTCCGGATCCCCGAAGCGGGCATTATATTCCAGCACCTTAGGCCCCTGATCCGTAAGCATCAGGCCAAAATACAGCACCCCCGTAAAAGGCCTGCCTTCCTTTTCCATCGCGGAGATCGTGGGCAGAAAAATGCTTTTTTCACATTCCTCCCGCAGCGCGTCCGTAAAGAACGGGCTGGGGGAAAAGGCACCCATGCCTCCCGTGTTTAAGCCTGTGTCCCCGTCTCCGGCGCGCTTGTGATCCTGCGCCGAATCCATCAGCCTCAGGGTCTTTCCGTCGGCAAAGGCCAGCACCGACACCTCTCTGCCGGTCAGGAATTCCTCGATCACAAGCTTTTTTCCTGCCTCACCGAAATCCTTTTTTTCCATGATGGAGGCCACGCCCGCAAGCGCCTCCTCCTTCGTCCGGCAGATCAGCACGCCCTTTCCGAGCGCCAGCCCGTCCGCCTTCAGGACGATAGGGTAAGGCGCGGATGCCAGATACTCCTTTGCCCTGTCCGGTGAATCAAAGACCTCATATGCCGCGGTGGGAATCCCGTAGCGCTTCATCAGATCCTTGAAAAAAGCCTTGCTGGCCTCAATGATGGCAGCGTTTTTTTTCGGGCCGAAGGCCTTCAGGCCCCTCTCTTCAAAATGATCAACGATCCCGGCCGCAAGCGGATCA
>CAMOOZ010000182.1 GCA_946621895.1 uncultured Lachnospiraceae bacterium
ATTTCTATTTCCAGATTTAAGTAGTCGCTGATTGCTGAAGTATAATCCATAATCATCACCTTTCCATTATAATCATTATGCTAAGGAAATGCTGATTTAATCAGCATTTCCTTAGCGCCTCCGGCGGATCGCACGAATTTTCAATGGAATAATAGGTGGTTGTATGCAATTAAATTGTGACGAGATCAAACAGATTCTTCCCCACAGATACCCGTTTTTGCTGGTGGACGCTATTTTGGAGTGCGAGCCCGGCAAAAGCGCGAAGGGGATCAAATGCGTAAGCCTTTCGGAGCCCTGGTTTCAGGGGCATTTCCCGGAAAGAGCCGTGATGCCCGGGGTGCTGATCCTGGAGGCTTTGGCCCAGACGGGGGCGGTGGCGCTTTTGACCGAGGAAAAGAATAAGGGGAAGCTTGCGCTGTTCGGCGGGGTGAAGGCCGCGAGGTTCAGACGCCCCGTGGTCCCCGGGGATGTGCTCACGCTTTCCTGTGAGATCATCACGATGAAGGGAAGCGTCGGGATCGGCAAAGCGGAGGCGAGGGTTGGCGAGGAGCTTGCCTGCTCCGGAGAGCTGACCTTTGCCCTCACATGAAACAGATCTAGCGGAAAGAAGGAAACCGTCGATGCTGCAGGATGCCTTTAAAGAGGTATATATCAAATTCAAGCTGCATTTCTATCAGTCCGTGTTCGGAAAATTTGAAAGCAGGGAAGCCACACTGACCACGGTGGAGACCTTCTGCATGGAAACGATCTATGCGATGAGCTCGCCTACGGTGGCGGAATTTGCGGCGCAGATGAGCATATCCTCTCCGAACGCGGCCTATAAGGTCAACAATCTGGTCAGGAAGGGATATCTGAAAAAGCTCCGTTCCACGCAGGATAAACGGGAATATCACCTGCAGGTCACAGAAAAATACCTTGATTATTATGATGTCAGCAACCGCTATCTGGAACAGGTGATCGGACGGATGGAGGAGCGCTTTTCCCGCGAAGAGGTGGATACGCTTTACCGGATCCTGAAGGTCACCAGCGAGGAGCTGATGCCGGAGGTGGAATTGTCCGTCGGAAAGGCGCAGGGGTAATTGCTGTCCGGAAACGGATCAGGCGCCTGCGCTTTGCGCCGTTTCCGACTGCCGGGCAGCCGGGCGCATGCCGCAGGGCGAGGAATAACGATGTGCGTTACAGCCCCTCAAGGATCCTTCTGACTAACGCCTCCGCCGGCGGAAGGGCTTCCTCCGGGGAAGCAGTGCCTTCAAGAGGATTCGCCTTAAATTCCTGCAGGCCGTAGCGCAGAAGCTGCTGGGAGATCGTGTTTCTCGCCGCGCCGTCCTCCGCGCCGTATTCGATCGCCACGAGGATATGCGTGTTGCCTTCGGGATCCTTTGCCTGCGCCGCGGAGACGAGGCTTGAGCGGGAGGCGTTGGTGGTGCCTGTTTTCAGGCCGATCACATCTGTCAGGTTATAGAGCAGGGGATTTGTGTTTTTGACGGAGCGGCCGAAGGAGAGCAGCTCCTTTTCTTTTGTGGAGGTGATCTCCAGCACCTCGGGATATTCCCTTAAGAGATGAGAGACGAGGAGAAACATATCCCTGGCGCTCAGATGATTCTGGATCTTTAAGGACTCCACGGAATCCGTAAAGAGGGGAAGGCCGTTGCAGTTGTAGAAGACGGCCTCCGGGGAAAAGCCCAGCTCCTTCGCCTTCGCATTCATCCGTTCCGTAAAGCTCTCCTCGCTGCCCGCGAGGTGCTCCGCCAGCGCCAGCGCGGATTCATTGCTGGAGGGCAGCATGAGGCCATAGAGGAGATCCGTGAGCGAGGCGCTTTTGCCTGCATCCATCAGGATCACGCCGTCCGCGGTGCGGGAAAGGGCGGCGGCCTCCGGGGAGATCAGGACGCTGTCAGTCATCGAAATTTCTCCCGCGCGAAGGGCATCCATGACGATGAGAAGCGTCATCAGCTTGGTCGTGGAGGCAATGGGAACAGCCACATCCGCATGATATTCCGCGTATACCGCGCCGTTTGACGCGTCTCCCACAAGGGCGCTGTTTAACTGATCGAAAAAGCCTTCCTTTCTCCAGGCGGGAAGATCGATATGATAGGTTTTCGTGGAATCCCCTGTCAGCCTTCCGCCCTCCATGATAAGATCGAGATCAAGGATCATCGCCAGGTCGCACAGCGCGATAAAGGCATCCCGCTGCTTTTCCGCATTCTCCCCGATATAGGTATGATAGCGGACCTCCTCCCCGTTCAGCTTCATGGAATGAAGCCCCAGGGAGCCGGTTGTATAGGTGGAAACGGGTGTTTCCGTTTCCCCGTCCACGGTGACAAAGCCCCTGTTTTCCCCGCCTGCGGGGGTATAGCTGCCGGGGATCGTCATCTGGATCGAATTGTCTTCGATCGTGAGGGAAAATTCCTTTGCGGTGCCCTTCATTGCCATGGCCATGTCCCGCAGGGAAACAAAACGGTTATTCCGATAAAAGTCATGGATCGTGCGGATGGTGAGCGGTGCCCTGCCATCCACGGAAAAAGGCAGCTCCTCCAGCTGTTTATGCTCCGCGGCGTAAGCCGTAAGGCCGGCGCCGGAAAACAACGCGGCGGGGGAAAGGATGGCCAAAAGCAGGAGGATAAGCGAAAAAAACAGGCTTCTCTTCATTACTCGCCGTCCTCCTTCGTTTCCTCCGGAAGGCGCTTCTCGTAGTTCTCGAACACGGTTTTCCCGTCCGCAGGATCGGAGCGCTTTAAGACAAGCAGCTTATCGCCTGTCAGGAAGGGGATCTCCTCCCCGTCCAGGATCAGCAGCTCCTTTTCCACCGTGTAGGTCCCCTTCTGCCCGTAGCGCTTTCGCAGCTCTTCAAAGGAGGGCAGCAGCGGGATCTCTTCCTGTTCAAACCAGGCCGGGGCGCTCATGCCAAGGGCATCATCCGTGAGGCTTTTCGCATCCTCAAGCGCCAGATTATCCCGCCCTTCCTCCGCCGCCCGAAGGATCACCAGCTGATAAAGGGCAAAGGAAAGGCCCTCCCTGACCGCAGAGAGAGCCTTTTCATAAGAAGCCTGATCAATGACGCGGGAAAAGCTGCCGTCCTCATAAAAGGAAAGCGTCATGGAAAGCGTCGGAGCTCCGAGATACTCCTCAAGGGGGACCTGCTCCCCCAGCCTGGCTTCATAAAGATAACGCGAGGCATGATCAAGCGCCTCCTCCTTTAAGGAGATCTTCGTTTCCCATTCGCCGAGCAGCCTTTTTGCGGGGCTGTGGGTATGCATCAGCAGCACCACACCGAAAACAGCCCCCAAGAGAAGCCAGAGGATCAGGATCAGAGTGAAAACGATCTTGCCGGCTTTTCCTTTCATCATCCCTCCGTTTTAAACGCGGCTTTGGAACGGTCCCGGGCTGCAGCAGCGGTTCATCAGTCGATCTTCAGATCAGACCAGGAATCCTTGGGCACCAGCGTGATATAGGTATTGCCTGTGTTCATCCGGATCGTTTCGCCGGAGGACTTATACTTGAACTCCGTGGGAGCCAGCTCCGCGGATTTCGACCAGGTGATGGGAACGGCATAGCCGTTGCAGCAGTACCACCCGTCACCGGAGGAGAGCACCGTGTATTCCATGTAGCCGTTCTCGTCATACTGCCTGTGGGCGCAGCTCTGGATGATCACATTCTTAAAGCTCGTGACCTCATTGCCGTTGCCGGCGTCCACATGGGCGCTGCCGTAAACATAATAGTCATAGGTGCCCTTCTGCGCATTGTATTTCAGCGTGGAAGAAGTGTGGGGGAAGGGCAGCGCGATCGTTTCGGCGGCTTTCCCGTCGGATTCCCCGGAAAGATCCACTTCGCCGTCTTCGAAGGTAAAGCGCGGGCCGGTATA
>CAMOOZ010000183.1 GCA_946621895.1 uncultured Lachnospiraceae bacterium
CCTTCTGAGCACCTCCGTCATCTTATCGATTTCAGCCGTGAAGCCTAGCTGCCTGTCCAGACGATCATTGCCGCTTGGAATAAAGTCCTTTGCGCTCATCTGAGCCTCCTTTCCAAAAGAGAATACCACGGGGAAGTCTTTTTCTTCTTTTCGCCTCGCCTGCCATAAAAAATCCCCAAAAACCACGCTATTTTGTGATTTCTGGGGATTTGATTTTCATCGGAATGACCCGATTCGAACGGGCGGCCTCTACATCCCTAATGTAGCGCTCTACCATCTGAGCCACATCCCGATCCTTCAGCAGCTTCCGCTCTGAAAGCTTTTACATTCTACTCCAGATATCAAAACCTGTCAAGCGATTTTTGCGAAGCAGCACGGAAAGTCCCGGCAGGGATCTATACGGATCTGGTGAACGACTTTACGGACATCGCCTGATGTATTGCGGCTGACATACGAGCTGCGAAACGAAGACTATCCAGAAGATTTTTCATCCCCCCAAAGTAAATTCCTGCCCGTCGCCCGTGATCCTCACGATCCGATCGCGATATGCGGCAGTGGAGGGAAGCGTGAGAAATTCATCGATCTTTCCGAATTTTTCCCAGACATGCATGGGGAAAACCGCCTTTGCATCTGCGTGCTTCATGAAATCATCGATGCCCTTTTGATAATCTTCAAGCCGCGTATCCATCGGGATGAATGCCGCGTCAAATACCATGCCCTGCAAACGGCTAAGCTCTTCATGGTAGATCCGCTCATCCTCCAGCGCGACCTCTCCTTTATCCCAGCACCAGTTATTCAGGTCGCCGCCATGATAGAGCTTCAGGCCATCGATCTCGCAGACAAAGGCTACACCCCGGTCATTGGATCTTAAGGTTTCAAGCTTCAGCGCTCCGTCCCGATACTCCTCGTGCGGCGAGACAAAATGAACCGGGCTTGAAAAATCCTGCGGTATATCCCGGGCAGGGATATCAGAGGACAGGATATAGCGCACATCCGGGTGTCTCTCCGGGAAGGAATAGATGATCCTGCCGTAATGATCCCCGTGGGAATGGCTGGCAAGGACATAAAGTGGTTTTCCCGGATCAGAAAGCGGCACGCTGCCGCGGAAATAATCAAACAGCAGCAGCGCGGAAGCTGTTTCGACCAAAAAGGAGCTGTGGTGGATAAATCTGATTCTCATAAGGATTGATGCCTCCTCTGATACGGCGACTCCGGCAATTTCTGACACCGCGGCCAAAACCGTGCGCCTAATCTCTTACCGGAATGATCTCGATCCAGTAGCCGTCCGGGTCTTTGATAAAATAGACACCCATCGCTTTATTCTCAAAGGCAATGCAGCCCATTTTTTCGTGCAGAGCATGGGATGCCTCCATATCCTCGGAGGTGAGGGCCAGATGAAAACACTCCTCTCCCAGATCATAAGCCTCTTCCCTGCCCTTATTCCAGGTCAGCTCGATCTGAAAACCCGTCTTCTGATCTCCCATAAACAGATTGATAAAAGAGCCGTCCGAGCCGTTTACGCGCCTTACCTCCTTTAAGCCCAGCGCCTCTTCATAAAACTTCACGGAGCGCTGAAGGTCCAGTACCGAAAATTTCACATGATTGAACAGCATAAATAACCTCCTCCCGCGTCAGCGTCATTTTCACCACTGCAGTGACCGCCCCGTATTATCCCATACTTTCCTGCAGTTATCCAGTGTTTTCAGAAACATTTTTCATCAGAAACGCTTTTCCGTTCATAACAGCCTGCTGCTGTCCGAAATCTCCCGGATCAGAATCTTTCGGGAAAATCGGTGTTGACAGTCGGGAAAACTTCATATATTATATCTCATATGTTGCGTATATTGCGTTGTCTTCTGTTTGATATATGCAAGTTCAGGCGAGCCGCGTTTGCATTTCAGGCTGCGCCCAGGCATCCTGGCGGCAGGACCTGTTTATACTCGAAGGAACAATTAAATGGAATTTCATTGTTCTTTCGGAATAACCTTATCGCTTCGGAATGGAGGAAAAGATGAAATTCGGGGAAAAGATCAGAGCCGCGAGGCTGAAGCGGGGATTTTCCCAGAAAGAGCTGGCCGGGAAAGCCCATATTGCCCTGCGGACGATCCAGAACTATGAAAGCGGCGAGCGGATGCCGAAAAGCAAGGAGACCTATGCCGCGCTGGCCAGGGCGCTGGACATCAGTGAGGAAATGCTCCGGGATGAAGAGGCGGAATTTATCCTTGAAGCCTCCAGGCGCTATGGAGAGCGCGGAGAAAAGCAGGCAAGGGCGCTTGTAGAGCAGGTGGCGGCGCTGTATGCCGGAGGCGAGCTTGCCGAGGAGGATATGGATGCGATGGCCGCCGCCCTGCAGGAAGCCTACTGGCAGGCAAAGCAGATCAACCGGAAATATGTGCCGAAGAAATATCGGAGATCCACGGAGGAGAACGAGGATTGAGCCATGCAGGTGCCGGGACGGGAGAGCATATCCTCCGGGTGTCCGCCGGACTGGTAAAAAAATATCATACCAGAGATCCCTTTGCCATTGCCGGTGAGCTTGGCTTCATCATCAATAAGCGCAATGATTTCAAGCGGCAGCGGGGTTCCTTCGCCGTAGTGCTGGGCAATGTTTTTCTGTTTATCAATGCCAACCAGAGCGACGAAATGCAGCGAATGGTCTGCGCTCATGAGCTCGGGCACGCCCTGCTCCATCGGGAGCTTGTGACAGCTTCCCCCTGGATCCTGGAGCATGAACTGTTTGATATCAGAAGCAGCGCGGAATATGAAGCCAATCTGTTTGCCGCGGAAATGCTGATCGACGAGACGGAGATGCGGAAGCTCTTGCAGGAGGGCTATGATGTGCTGCAGACTGCCCGCGCCATGCGGATCAATGTCAATCTTCTGCTGCTCAAGCTGGCCGCCATGGAGGAATTCATGAAAAAAAGCCTGCCTTATCTGCCGGACAGCAGATTTCTGACACAGCCACCGGAAAAACAGGCCGACAAAGGCGCAGGCGTTTTATCTGCAGGGGATCCGTAACGCGGGAAATAGCTGCGGTGCCATGAACGGACGCATTTACATCTGCATTGATCTGAAGTCCTACTACGCCTCCGTGGAATGTGTGCACAGAGGGCTGGATCCCCTGAAGGCAAAGCTGCTGGTGGCAGATGAGAGCCGCTCCGACCAGACGATCTGCCTTGCGGTCTCTCCGGCGCTGAAGGCCATGGGCGTTCCCGGAAGGCCGAGGCTTTTTGAAGCAAAGCAGGCGATCCGCCGGTATGAAGCCACGCACAGGACAAAGGAGGACTATATCATCGCCGTTCCCCGGATGGCGGAGTATGTCCGCATTTCCTCTTTGATCTATTCGATCTATCTGCGCTATGCCGCCCCGGAGGATGTGCATATTTATTCCATTGACGAATGCTTCATCGACTCCACAGCCTATCTGCACTTTTATCGGCCCGGGGCAGGGGCCGCGAAAGCCACGGATGCGCAGCAGGGACATGACGCATTGCAGGCAAAGGCCGCGGAAGCCGCGGACGCGCAGCAGGGGCAGGCCGCGGAAGCCGCGGGCGCGCAGCAGGGGCCTGCCGCATTGCAGGCAGAGGCCGTTGAAGCCATGAACGCACAGCAGGGACATGCCGCATCCGGCGCTGCAGACACGGAAGCCGCCCGTCTGATGGCCATGCGGATGATCCGCGCAGTGTTAAAGGAGACCGGGATCACCGCCACCGCAGGGATCGGCACAAATATGTATCTCGCCAAGGTGGCAATGGATATCGTGGCCAAAAGGTCAGCGCCGGACAAAGACGGTGTCCGCATCGCCGTACTGGATGAAGATTCCTATAAGCTGCTCTTATGGGAGCATAAACCGCTGACGGATTTCTGGCAGATCGGGCCGGGCAAAGCGAGAAGGCTGTACAACGCCTATATGTATACAATGGGCGATGTGGCTGAAAGGACGCTTTGCGATGAAGAATGGTTCTACAAAAGCTTCGGCATTGACGCGGAGATCCTGATCGATCACGCCTGGGGGGTGGAACCGGTGACGATGGCGCAGATCAAACACTTCCGCTCGGATGCCCATTCGCTATCCAGCGGCCAGGTGCTGCCCCGCCCCTATGAATATGACGAAGCGGAAAATGTGCTGCGGGAAATGATCGATTCGCTTTGCGCGGATATGCTGAAAAAGCGCCTGCTCTCCTGCCGGTTTTCCTGGTGGGTGTCCTACGACTTCAGATCCCTGGAGAAATGTCCGCTTTATGACGGTCCGCTTTCCGTTGATTTCTACGGGCGCCTGCATCCGAAGCACGCGAACGGAACGATACGCCTGCCTGCGGCCACGAACAGCCTCGCGCTGATCGAGAAAGCACTGGCTGAGCAGTTTGCACAGAAAACGGATCACCGGCTGCTCTTTCGCCGCCTCGGGGTGTGTGCGGAGGATACCGCCAGAGATGAAGGCATGTATCAGCTGGATCTGTTCACGGATTATGCGAGCCTGCATCGGGAAGAAAGGATACGCCAGGCCCTGCTTGCCATCCGCAGGAAATTCGGCGCGAATGCCGTTTTCAAAGGGATAAACCTGCTGGATGGCGCCACTGCACTGGAGCGCAATGGCCAGATCGGCGGCCACAGGGCCTGACGGAAAAGATTCGGCTTACATCAGCTTCTTGCCGTTGCTCCAGGCCTGCCCGGCCTTTTCTCCCATGGCATGATAACCGGCCTGGAAATTATCAAAGGCAAAGGCATTTAACTTATCGGGATTGACCTTGCCGTTTTCATCCAGCCCGGATTCCTCCACCGCCACATTCACGATCTTGCCTACGACGGCATGAAGATGCTCTGTCTCCACGATCTCCGCCAGCTCGCATTCCATGACCAGCGGGAATTCCTCGATGATCGGGGCATTCACCTTGTCGCTTTTTCTGGCGGTCATATGCGTGCGCTCGAACTTATCCTCCATGTCATTGCCGGATGCGATGCCGAAGAAATCCGC
>CAMOOZ010000184.1 GCA_946621895.1 uncultured Lachnospiraceae bacterium
GGAGAGGCGGAAGGCCGCCCTGGCACAGGCGATGAGCACGCTTGTCGTAAACTCCGGATTGGAATCCAGTTTTAAGCTGTACTCGATGATATGCGTATGCTCCTTATTTAAGCCGGTCTTTCCGCTGCGGAACACAAAGCCGCCGTGGGCCATGCCGCTGTGATTTTTTGCAAGCTCCTCCTCGCTGATGAAGTGCACCACCGTGTCATAATCCGCGAAGTAATTCGGCATCTCCACGATCTCTTTTCTGACCGCTTCAGGATCGGCGCCCTCCTCCAGCACTACATAGCATTCCCTTTTGTGCTTCTCCCGGGTGGAGAGCTCGGGCTGCTTTCCCGCCCGGACATCCTCCAGCGCGCTTTCGATGGGGATCGTATACTGCCTCGCGTTTTTTACGCCCCTGATCCGCCTGATCGCGTCGGAATGGCCCTGGGAGACGCCGGTGCCCCAAAAGGTGTAATCCTTTCCGTCCGGCAGCACCGCGTTGGCATAGACTCTTGCCAGAGAAAACATCCCGGGATCCCAGCCGCAGGAGATCAAAGCAGTATTTCCCCCCTCCTTCGCGGCCTTATCCACCGCCGCGAAATGCTCCGGGATCCGGGCGTGGGTATCAAAGCTGTCCACCACATTAAACATTTTTGCGTACTTCGGGGTCTGCACCGGGAGATCCGTGGCGCTGCCGCCGCAGATGATCATCACATCGATCTTCCCCTTCCATTCCTCAATGCTGTCTGCCTTAAGCACCGGAACGCCTTCTGTCTGAAGCGTGATCCCCGCAGGGTCCCTTCTGGTAAACACCGCGCAAAGCTCCATATCCGGCGCTTCCCGGATGGCCAGCTCCACGCCCTTCCCCAGGTTTCCATAGCCGATGATGCCGATTCTTGTGGACATAAATTTTTTCCTCCTCCTCTCCTTAAAGCAGCGTAAAGCTGGAAAGCATGCCCTCAAAGGTCTTCTCCAGCTCTTCCGCGGAAAGCTCCGACACGCCCTTTTCCACCGTGGTCTCGATCAGCACGGTGATGATGTCATTCCCTGCGGGAACGGCGTAGCAGACATACCGGAAGATCCGCCCGTCGTCCAGCTTCTCATCGTATGCTGCCCGCTTGCAGGCGATCCCGTTTCCGATCGCTGCGTCGTCTGATTTCAGATCAGCAGCGCCCGTGAAGGAAAGGACTTCTGCGATGGCGTCGTCCGCGGTATAGCCGGGCCATTTGTTCACGACCATCAGCGTTCCCGTCCAGACATCCTCGGGCTCGATCTTGCCGTACATATCCTCACCGGAGGTACGGGACAGGGAATACTCTCTGAGATCATAGGTCAGCTTATACCCAAGGGGGCTTTCCGCCGTGTAGAGCTGATCCGCATCCGCCGTGGGGGGCGCATTCAGGACGGCCTTCGGCGCATGGCCGTAATCCTGCCACTGCGTGATGTTCAGCCCATTGGCATTTACATAATCCGCGATGGCCTGCTCCCGCAGCGCGTCGATCTTATCATTCTCCTGGATCACCTGGTCATACAGCCCGGCCACCGCCTCAAATAACCCGATGGAATCCTCCTCTGTCTCCGGTAGCTCGGCCTTGGTGATCGTCGCGGTGCCGTCCTCATTTTTCTTCAGATGAAATACGCCGGAGCCTCTGGAGCCGGTCACAGAGACGAGCGTGGTATTCAGCAGCTGATAGCCGTCGCTGCCGAAGGTGCCGTAGGCGAGGATATCCTCCGGATTGCTCTTGTCCACCATCACGATGCTGCCATAGGGGATGTATACATTGGCCTCATCGCTCCCGCCGTTTGCCTTCGCATCGGACGCCAGATAATCACTGATCACATCCATAAACTCCTCGGTTCCCTGATAGGCATAAGCGGGCAGCGCATTCGGATCTTCATAAGCGGATCCCGCGCTTCCCCCGGCGCTTTCCGCGGAAGCTTCCTCCGTGCCCTCCGCCGCTGCAGCCCCTGCATCCTCAGCAGGCGCCTCTGCCGCGGGCTCAGCTTCTGTCTGCGCCGTCTCTTCCGCTGTCTGGGCAGCAGGAGCCGTCTGCGCGGTGTCTCCTCCGGCGGCGGGCGCCGCTGCCCCGTTGCCGCAGCCTGCCATGAGCAGAGCCGCCACCTGTGCCGCCAGTAAAACTTTCTTTGTGTTTTTCATCTTTACCTCCACGCCGAGCATTTGATGCGAGGCCGGCGAAGCGAAGCAATTCTTCGCCGTTCAAATCGGGGCTCGGCACCGATTTGGGTTTGAAGGAAATGCTTTCGGGCGTTTCTTTCAAACCTCCTCCCTTCCCTGAACAATTGTTGTAAGAACGCCCCAAAATATACCATCATGGTCTTTTCGCGTCAAGAAAGCGGTATGGCGCATATTTTTTTTATGGAAGAAATAAGGTATAATGCGTATATCTGTAATGAAGGATAAGCGATCGGAGCGAAAGGAAAACCTGTAAACCGGAGCAGAACGGTCTTTTCAGAGGAGGAATGGTTATGCCGGGTTTGGATGCAGCCAACAAAGAACTCAAGTTAAACACCGAAGAAATAGAAAAGGATCAGGACGAGCTCTCTGCAGATCTGGACAACATGATCCGGAAGGAAGGCGCCGATCCGGATGAGGAGACTGACGCCGATACCGAGGAAAAAGCGGAAACAGAGCAGGAGACAGAGACGGAGGACAAACCCCATGAGGAGGAAGCGCCGGAGATGAAGATCAGCGGCGATAACCTCATCTCGTCCGAGGGAAATGTCTCCGTGGATCTCAATACGGAGCTTGCGGACAGTGAGGCGAAGAACCCCTCCGGCACACAGACCACGGAAGAAGAGAAGGCGGCGGAGGCGGAATCAGCGAAAAAGCCATCGGATGTGTTTGAACTGAACACGGGGGCCAACCGCTTCTCCAACGAGGACATGGACGATGCCATGCAGCAGGATCCCGCCGATCCGACCAAAAAGGAACCGGAAGAAGAGTCCGGCGGCGCACTGAACGCGGAGATGGAGACCGGGGCGAAGAAAGCCTTAAGCAAACCGAAAAAATGGCTTTTCTCCGCGATCTTCGGCCTGAAAAAAGCGAAGAAGAGCATCGGCAATTTCTTTAAGAAAAAGCTCCCCAAAGCGTTTCAGAGCGGCGGAAAGGCCGCGAAGAAGGCATTGAAATACACCCCCTTCGCGCCGATGGTCTCCTTGATCGACAAGGTGGTCGAGGCGAGGGAGAAGAGCCGCCCGGAAAGAGAGCGGAAGGCGAAGCTGAAGGAGGAGGCAAAGCTCGAAAAGAAAAAGAAGTGGCTGCTGGACCAGGATGAAAAACGCCACAGGAAAGAAGAGAAGGAACGGATAAAAAGAGAGAAGAAGGAGCTTGAGGCAAAGGCAAAGGCTGCGATCGAAGAGGCGAAGAAAAACTCGAACAGCTTAAGCTACAGAACAGGCAAGTTCTTCAAGGGAATATGGAGCGGGATCAAGACCGGCGTCAAGGCGCTCGCGCAAAAGGTCGCGGAGAGCCAGCTCGGTGAATTCGTGGGACTGGCCATCAAGGAGGTAAAAAGCGTCGTCGGAAAGGTGAAGGAAAAGATCGGCGGGGTGGTCAAGAAGGTCGCGGGCGCCATCGATCAGGTAAAGGATGATTACGACTCCTTCACCTTCGAGGACCGGATGCGGACGATCTCCGAGGAGGAACGGAAAAAGAGAGAACGGGGCGAGGAGGTGCCTGACGATGATTACCGCACCAGATACCTGGCCCTGACGGAAGAGCTGAAGGGGAAGCTTTCCTCTGTCCGGGAGAATATCTCAAGAAGGGAAGAGATCGAAGCGGCCCTGTCCGAAATGGAGGGGAAAGAATCCCCGGCCGAAGAAGTGACGACCGCCTCCGGCGAGCAGGTCAATGCGAAGGACTGGACTGTCGAGGAAAAACCCTACGCGTGGGAGGTGGATCTGGCCAATATGGCGATCGACATCGGTGCCTCGCTCCTCCCCGGAGAGCAGGAGAAGGAAGCGTTTAAGAGTCTGGGCAAGATCGGTTCGGAAGCCGGCAGGGTGGATAAATACAAAAAGCGGGAGAGGATGATGGAGGCCATCAATTCCACATCCAAGGACCAGCTCATTAAGCGGATGTCCAAATATGCGAAGGACAATGCCGCGTTAAAGAAGATGGAGGCCGGCTTTGATGTGGCCCTCAATGTGTTAAAAACCGTCGAAGGCGCCGGAAAGATAACGGGCATGGCCGCTGTTGCCGGAGGCGCCAGTTTCCTTGGTGAGGTGACCTCCGGCGTAAAGATGCTCGCCCTGTCCTCCAAGACCCGCGCCGGGGTAAAGGCAGGGATCAAGGATATGCTCGGCGGAAAGGAAGGCTATTACGCGCTGAAGGCGAAATACAAGATGCATGCCCCGGAGATGCGGCGCGCCGTGCGGGATGGCCTGGGGGTGGGAACCAGCGCGGATGCGGTGACAGCGGATAAATGGGAGCTGTCCCATCTGATGCACGAGAGGACAAAGGATGGCACCACGGGCGACATCGACGCGGAGCGCATGGTGGCAGAGGCCGGCGGCACCACGGAAAGGAAGTTTGACGCGCTCCAGGGCGCGGGCACCTCGGTGAAGCGCAGAAATGCGGACAGACGCAGGCGCATGACCGCATAACAGAAGCCAGGCAGATCGCATCTGGAAAGCAGTAATTCCGGCAGAAAAACCGCCGGAACAGAGGAGGACAACATGATCACGGATACGCAGAAGCAGCTGTTAGATGAATTCAACAGGCAGTTTAACGAAGCCGGGTATGAGACCCGATTTAAAGAGGATGACGGGCTTTATCTTCTGCAGGCCGCCATCGAAGGACTTGGTGAGGACGAAAAGGGCGACGCGCTGATGGAGCTCTGCTTTGTCCCCATTGATGAAGAGGGAAAAGAGGATGTCGGGGATGTGATCCTTTTCCAGATCTATACCACCTTTCTGCTCACTGTGCCGGAAAAGAAGGAGAAGAGCGTGCTGGCGGGGTTAAATACGCTGAACATGGATTGCCTCCTCGGCGCATACGGGGTGTACAGCGAGCAGAAGCAGGTGTATCACCGCTATATCACCGTCCTGAACAGCCCGGATTTTGCGCAGTTAAAGGGCGAGGTTGGCCCCGCGCTGAATTTTATCCTGTCCATGGTTTACGATGACTTTGACGGGATCAAAGCGATATGCAGGTAATCGAGCAGAAGGCTTTCAGAGCCTCGCTTCGGCTGTTTTCTCATTTTGGCGCGAAGGCGGACAAATACAGGACCGGGATTTTTGACGGTGCCGGGAGATCCGCCCTCTTTGCCATTGAGGACACGGATGTCGAGGAAGCCAGGATCAAAGTGATCGAAGCGCTTTTGTCCGACGAAGCGCTGATCTTTGCCCTGCACCTTGCTGTGGCTGTGTTTTTCTATCCCCAGGTGAAGCGCGCGATCAAAGAGCTTGCCGGGGGAGGCCCTGATCTTATGCTTGCCCTGAAGGTATGCGGAGAGCTGGAAAAATGGTCCTATCCCGCGCTGCGGGAGGGGTATGAGGTACTCTGCCGCTATCTGGCCGTGGCTGATGACAGACAGAATATCCTTTACCGGGAGCTGGCGGCGGACGGGAGGCTCGTGAGCTATCTGACAGGGGATGACGAGCTTTCCGCTGAGCTGTCCGAAGCGGCCAGGCTCTGGTTTCCGACGCCTGACGAGCGGAAGCGGTATTATGGCTTTTCGAATACGGCAGACCTGGTAAAGCGGGAGTATATCGCGGCGAGAGACTGCAGGGATTTCTATGCGCTGCAGCTGGCCGGCAAGGAAGGCATCGGCAGAAAAAGCGCCGTAGCCCTGGCGGCGGATGACATGGACAGAGGCACGCTGATCATCCATTGGGAAAGCCTTGCCGCAAAGGACAGAAAAAAGCTGGGCCACTTCTTATGGCTGCTGCGCAGGGAAGCCTATTTTTACGGCTGCGCGGTGATCTTCGACCGGATAATCCGATCGGATAAAACGGAAGCGGATGCGCTGCTCTACAGCGCCGTCAGGCGTTTCCGCAATCACAGCGAGCCGGTAGTGGTCTGCACGGATCCGGGCACTGAGCTCATTCCGGAGGGTATTTTCCCCATCAGGCGGATCGAGGTGCCCTTTCCGGACAAGAATACAAGGATCGCCGCCTGGAAGGGGATTTCCGCGGAGTACGGCATGCAGCTGGATGCCGAGGGCTTTGGCGGGCTGTGCGAGCTTCCCTGCGGAAAGATCAGAAAGGTGCTTTTATCCCTCTCCTCCATTTGGGACAACAGCTGGAGTGAGGAAAAGAAGGGCGCGTATCTCACCAATGCCGTGATGGACTGCTACCCCGCGCCGAAGAAGGGGAGCCTGAAGCATGTGAATGTGTCCATTACGATCGATGACTTAAAGCTGTGCGAGAGGCAGAAGCGCCCGATCATCGAGCTGATCGACGGGGTGAGAAATTCCTATCTGGTCTATGATGTCTGGGGCATGCGGGAAAAGCTTCCCTATGGCAGGAACTTTACCGCCCTTTTTGTGGGCCCTCCCGGTACGGGCAAGACCATGACGGCCAATGTGCTTTCCACGACGCTGCGCATTCCGCTTTACCGGATCGATCTCTCCCAGGTCGTGGACAAATATATCGGAGAGACGGAAAAGCGGCTGGAGGAGATCTTTGCTTATGCGCAGAACACAAATGTGATCCTGTTTTTCGATGAGGCGGATGCCATCTTCGGCAAACGCACCGCGGTAAACGAGGCGAAGGACAAATATGCGAACACAGAGGTCTCCTTTATCCTTCAGCGGATCGAGGAATATAACGGCATCGTTATCCTGACCTCCAATATGAAAAACAATATCGATACGGCCTTTATGCGGCGGATGAAATATGTGGTCAATTTTGAAATGCCGGATGTGGACACCAGATGCGAGATCCTGAAGAGCTGCTTTGCGCCGGGCGTTCCCCAGAAGGATATCGACTTTCAGTTTCTGGCGGAAAAGGTGGAGCTTGCGGGCGGGTATCTCAAGAATATCGTTTTGAACGCGGTATTTCTGGCTGCGGCAAGGAATTCCCCGGTCACCATGAAGGACATGGTAAGGAGCGTTATCGTGGAATATGAGAAGATCGGACAGGTCGCTTCCTTCCTGGATCTGGGGAAATATTCATATCTGCTGCACTGACAGACAAAGATGCTTAACCATAAAAAAATCGAAAGCCTGGCTGATTATTTCAAGCCGCTCGGAGACCGGAAGGAAAGGGGCGTTTATTTCTATCGGATCAACGGATACAACAGCGCCATTGATCGGTTCATCAGGGAGTTCCTCGAGGCCGCGCACAGGTCGGGCATGATCATCGAAGGCCGCATACCGAATCCGGATGATAAAAACCTGGCATATTATGCGGAGATCATGGGGATGTCGTTTCAGATGGATCCCGGGTTTATCAACGCGGGGCTGAAGAAATGGCTGCCCAGAATGAACGAATACCAGCATAATGCGGTGGCGGCATCCATCTATGTCTGCCTGGATTCCCTGAGACAGGCCGGCAAGAATGAGCATATGCTGAAGAATGCATATATCAAGTTCATGTGCTGGCTGTATTACCGGTTTGAGCCTGTTTTGAGCAGGCTGGGAAACAATGAGGTGCCGAAGATCCTCTATGAGGGAGAGATCGGCGCTTATGAGCTGATGCTGATCTCCATCCTGTCAAATGCCGGCTGCGATGTGGTCCTTTTGCAGTATCACGGAGATGCGGAATACTTAAAGCTTGATCCGCTCTCGGAAAGATCGGACGCGCTGCAGCTGGAGGGAATGACCGATTTTCCGCAGGATTACAGCCTTAAGCAGGTAGAAAACGACATTCAGGAGGCATTAAACAGACAAAGGCTTTACGCTGCGCTGCCGAAGCTGGCAAACTGCACGAATGCGTGGATCAAAGGAAAGAATGTGCTGGAGGATATCAGGACGCCCGCGGCTTTTCGGGGCAATGACCCGCGTTTTTTCTATAATTGCTTCTGCAGAATAAATGGTGTTGAGGATAAACTGACATATCTTAATGATCTGTATCGCTTCCATGCAGAGCTGGCCGCCGGCAAACGAAGGGTTGTGATCGTTGACGGAGAGATCCCTGTTCCGTCGATCGAGGAAATAAACGCTGTACGCAGAAAAAATGCATACCAGGCGCCGGAGCAGCTCCTGTCGGATCTGTCGAATCATATCAGCTGCGCTGCGGGAAATGAGATCCAGGCGCTTGTCCGGAAAGCCTTTCTGGATGTGATGCTTTCGGAAGCAAAAACACCGGGGATGAATATGAACAGACTGACGAATAAGGCTGTTTACCTGGTGTGCTGGATCAAAAGGTATGCCCCTCATCTGTTTGCAAACCGGAAGCTTCCGGAGATCAGCTGTTTCATTCATTTCGGCGCGTGCAAAAACAAAAATGAGGCACTGCTGCTGAGCGTCTTCGGCAGGCTTCCCGTGGACACGGTGATCTTCGTGCCGGATCTGAATGAGAAATGTGTACTGACGGATCCGCTGTTATACGAGCAGCATTTCGCGGCGGGCATGAAGGTTTCCCGGTTTCCCAAGGAAGCGCCGGATCTGCAGGTGGGGACATCGGCATATCATGCCGAACGGGAGCTTGATGCCTTAATGTATCAGGATTCGGGGATGTACAGGGACAGACAGTTTGCGAAGGCAAATGCGGTTACCCTGAAAACGATGTACGAAGAGATCCCGATCCTGTGGAAGGAGGAGGTGAAGTACAGGCCGAATTTCGGGACAACGGATGGGATCGTCAATATTCCCGTGATCTTTTCCAAGGTATGCGGGGTGAAAAACGGCGATATTCAGGCCTACTGGAACAGCATCAGGGAGCTGATGAAGGAGGAGCATTTCCTGATCACGGATGCTCCGCACATCCGGCCCGGCGCGCCGAATCCGATGAAAGCCTTCGCCACGGAATTCTATAAAAACGGAAGGCTTCAGCGAAGCAGGATCAGGGAGCATAAGAATTATCCGTACGGCTTTTTGCGGGAGGATGTCCAGGAGCATATCCTGGATAAGCTGCAGCTTCTGATCGATCAGAGGGTGATCAAAGGCACCCTTGAAAACGGCATGGAATATATGATCATTGCGACCGTGCTGAATCTGGAAAAGGAGCTGGTCAGGCTCCTGCAGAAGTTTGATTTTACGAAAAAGAATCCCAAGCTGATCTGGATCAATACGGGAGAAAAAATGATCAGCGCCGAGGATTCCATCATCGCGGCTTTTTTGAACATGGCGGGTTTTGATATCGTGTTTTTCGTGCCTGCCGGCTATCAAAGCATTGAGAAGCATTACAACAGACGGATCTTTGAAGAACATCAGATCGGCGAATATGTCTATGATCTGCAGATTCCCGATCTGAGTTTACCGCAGACCGGGCCGGGCGCATGGCTAAACTTTTTTAAGAGGGAATGGAGGTAAAACATGGGACTTGATTTCAGCAAAACGCAGACAATGCAGCAAACTTCAGCTTCAGCTCCCGAGACGGCCGGCGCGGCGTCTTCCACAGGCAAGTATGAGCTTCAGCCTGTTGAAGAATACGATATTGTCGCGGACAGGGACCGGATGAATCAGCAGCTGGTCAATTCGGAAGAGGTCGATGCCCTCTGCAGCCAGATCGAGGTGCACAATCCGGAAACGATCGTCACCTTCGGCGCGGATGCCGCCGAGGAGATCTCCAAGGCATCGGATATCGTGCTGAACAGCATGAGTCTTTCGCAGCTGGATGACTCCAGTGAGATGCTGAAAACGCTGGCAGGTATCATGTCCAAATTCGATATCGAGGAGATCAAAGAGAATCCATCGCTTTTCGGAAAGCTTTTCGGCAATCTGAAAAAGCAGCTGGATAAGATCCTGGCCAAATATCACACAATGGGCGAGGAAGTGGATAAGATCTATGTCCAGCTCAGAGGCTATGAGGATGAGATCAGACAGTCCAACCGCAAGCTGAACACGATGTTCGAAGCGAATGTGGGCTATTATCATCAGCTGGTGAAGTACATTCTTGCCGGGGAGCAGGGCTGCCGGGAGCTGGAGGCCCATATCGCAAAACGGCAGAAGGATATGGAGGATACCGGGGACAATTCCATTCAGTTTGAGATCACAAGCCTTCAGCAGGCGCTGATGATGCTGGAGCAGAGAACGCAGGATCTCAGAACCGCAGAGAGTGTTGCAATGCAGTCCATCCCGATGATCAAGACGATGGAGTTCAGCAACTATAATCTGGTGCGTAAGATCAATTCGGCATTTATTGTTACGCTTCCGGTGTTCAA
Source organism: uncultured Lachnospiraceae bacterium (assembly GCA_946621895.1). Next base: position 10,277 of record CAMOOZ010000184.1, read on the forward strand.
GCAGGCGCTTGCGCAGGCGATCCTGCTGAAGCGTCAGAAGCTCCAGGCGGAGGCGATCTCCGAGCTGGATAAAAAGACAAACGAAATGCTGATCAGGAATGCGCAGAACACGGTGGAGGTTTCAAAAAGCACCGCCAGCATGGCCTCGGGGAGCTCGATCCAGATCGAAACGCTTGAGACGACCTGGAAAACGATCACCTCCGGGATCGACGAGACGCAGCGGATCCAGGAAGAGGCGCGGAAAAAGAGGATCGATGACCAGAAACGCCTGGAGGTGATCAAGGAGGAGTTCAACAGAAAGTTTCACATGTAATGATGGTTGAAAAAAAGAAAAGGAGGAATCAGTCATGGGGATCAATCTCAGCAAGGGACAGAAGGTCGATCTGACGAAGGGGAATCCCGGCCTGAAGCATATCATGGTGGGCCTGGGATGGGATGTGAATGCATTTGATACCGGTGCGGCGTTTGATCTTGATGCATCGGCTTTTCTGCTGGGCGCAAACGGGAAATGCCCTTCGGAGAAGGAATTCGTCTTCTATGGAAACCTTACCCATCCCAGCGAAGCCGTGAAGCATATGGGCGACAATCTCACGGGCGAGGGAGAAGGGGATGACGAGCAGATCCAGATCGACCTGAGCCTGATCCCGGCGAACATCGAACGGGTGGCCTTCACGGTGACCATTTATGAAGCGGATAAGCGCAGGCAGAATTTCGGGCAGGTGTCCAATGCCTTTATCCGTATCGTTGATGAGTCGAACAATGTGGAGCTGATCCGGTATGATCTCGGCGAGGACTTTTCGATCGAGACAGCGGTCGTGATCGGCGAACTGTACAGGCATGGCGGCGAGTGGAAGTTCAATGCGATCGGCAGCGGCTTCCAGGGCGGCCTTGCGGCGCTCTGCGCCTATTATGGCATTGACGCGGAATAGCGGGGATCAGGAGCCAAATAGATTGCATCTGTAAGTCAGAAATTCCGGCTGAAAACCGCCGGAATAGAGGAGGTAGACGGATGTCCATCAGTTTGCAAAAGGGGCAGAAGGTAAGTCTGTCCAAGGATAATGCCGGCCTGGGAAAGATCGTGGTCGGCCTTGGCTGGGATGAAGCGCCGCAGAACACCGGGATCGGCGGGCTTTTCAGCGCATTGTTCGGCGGCGGCAATCAGAGCATAGATTGTGATGCTTCCGCCATTCTGCTGCAGGACGGGAAGCTGAAGGACTTAAAGGATGTGGTTTATTATGCCAACCTGATCCATTCCTCCGGCACCGTAAAGCACAAGGGAGACAACCTCACAGGCGCAGGAGAAGGCGACGATGAGCAGATCGTCATTGATCTGGCGTCGATACCGGAGGAATATGACAGGATCGTCATCGTGGTGAATATCTACCAGGCCATTCAGCGGCACCAGCATTTCGGCATGATCCGGAATGCCTTTGCCAGGATCGTGGACCAGAGAACTAATCGGGAGCTGTGCCGGTATAACCTTACCGAGGATTATTCCGGCCAGCTTGCCCTGATCTGCGGCGAAGTGTACAGGCATAACGACGAGTGGAAGTTCAACGCGATCGGCCAGGGCACAAGGGATGCGGGGATCGGCGAGCTTGCCCGAAGATACAGCTAACGCGTCGAATGATAGCGGAAACGGATTAAATGCCTGCACTTTAATGCGTTTCCGGTAAATAACTGCCACACCTGCGCCCCGTGGCATAAAAAGAACCTCTCGGGGCTCAGCCGCTGAGAGGTTTTTCTTTGGGCACTCTTTCTGCATCGGAGGTTATACAAATGGACAGCCTGAAACTGATCGATCGCCAGTTAACCAGTGTTAAAACGACCGTAAAGGAAAAGCAGCAGGAGACAAAGGGACTGGTGCAATTTAACCCTGTGGAGCTTTTGCACGAAGAACAAAGCGGAGATGATCTGTTTTTTGAATGCAATGACCTGGAGCTTCAAAAGAGGCTGAACAGCACTCCGGAGAATCCGGAGGTGAATATTGCGGCGAAGATGCAGAGCAATCAATACGCCGGGAATTTCATGGATCCGGAGCTGATGAGAAGGACCAGGGAGAAGGAGGCTTTTGATCTGAAGCCTTCCGCCGACCCGATCAATACCCTTTTGCAGGAGGAAAAGAAGGCCGAGATCGCGGTAAATGTGATGGACATGAAAAACGCGGAAAAGCGGCTTGATGTGTCAAGGCTCGCGGAGGGGGAAGAGCAGGAAAAAAAGAAAAAAGCCACGGCAAAAAAGGAGAAAATTAAGACCCCGGAAGACAATTCCCTTCCGGAGACAATGAAGGCTGCCCTGGAGTCCATCGTTAAGGATAAAAGGCGCTCCTCCGAGTACTTTACCGGAATAAAGGAGGCTGCCAAAAAGCTTCTGGCATTGGACCTGACGAAAAAAGAGAATGCCGTGAGGGCGCGCTCCTCCATGGCCGAGCTGATGAAAGCGGCGACCCTGTACCGGGATAAACGATCCGGAAGCCGGCTTTTGTCAAAGGGGAGGGAGCGGGCGAAGTGGGTGGACACCCTGATCAGCTTCCGGAGCCTCCGTATCGGCGGATCAGGTGCTGATGAAGAGTCGCCGAAGCAGCTCGAGTCCTGGTGGGTGGTGAACTCCTTCAGGGAGCAGTCAGGGGAGGCGGCAATCTCCGACAGCAATTATAAAAACGAGTACGGAAGCCTGAATCTCTTTGACCTGAGACAGGAGCTGGAGAAGGATAAAAAATCCAAATCCAAGCTGTTCACGGATATGTACGACAGCTTAAGCAGGCTTCTGGATCTTTCCGCAACCGGAGGCAGAAGCGCGGATGAACATGGAAATATGTTCACCGCGGATTTTGATCAGGTTTTGGATGCCGCCAGACGGTCCGTGCATGACTATGTTTCCATCAGAGGCAGAAAATACCATTTCTTTGAAAACGGCAGGCGAAGGCTTGACATTGCCCAAAGGCTGGAGCTGCTTCTGGAACAGGTCCAGACCAAAGTAGACAAAAGAACCGGCGAGTTTTCCAGGGAAAAGGAGCAGGAGAAAAAGCTTAAGCTGGAGGGGCTCTCAGAGGAGCAGATCGCGGAACGCATGCGGGAGTATCGGCTGGAGCAGAATAAGCAGGATGCCCTGCAGGTGATCAGGACCGGTGAATTTGGACCCAAGCTGAAGGATGGAGGAAAGGCCCAGGACGAGTGGCTTGCGGGCAATTTCAGTGAGGAGCTGATAAAGCTTTTGGACGATCCGGAAAAGTTCCGCACAAAAGAGGGAAAGAATGACTTCCTGGCGGCGCTTATCAGCAAAAACAACCTGCTGCTGGCGAATAAAATGACGATCACCGTCCTGGCGGAGGCCAATAAGGACGCGACTTTAGGCATGCCCTGGTTTCAGGACGACCTGAAAAAATACATTGCCTCACATCTTAAGGATTCGGAGCTCCTCACCCTTCAGCCCGAGGAGATCGCGGAGAAGGCGAAGGAGCTGATGGCACAGTATGCCGAGGAAAACAAAGAAGAGATGGCAGAAATCAGGGGAAGGGTTGATAAGCTGCTGGAGCTTATCCCTTCCGAGGGCGGATTCGATTCCAAAATGGTGCTGAACGGCATCTACGCCTATCCCGAGATCAGGGATATGATGCTCGATGAGCCGGAAGTGTTCGAGGAGAAGCTCTCTGCCCTCAGACAAAAGGTCGAAGACGACGACAGGGAGATCGACGCACAGTACTCCAAACGCTTTTCCAAAGTCATGCGGGATGCGATAAAGAAAAAGCTCAACACAGAGATGTCCGGGCTTCGGCTGTTCGGAAAGACCGGCGCGATACTCAGTCAGACAGGAACGTATTTAAGCCGGATCCAGTATGTCTCTCCGCGGGAGGTAAAGGTCGAGGGCATGATCAACGATCTGGTCAGATATGCGGGCATCCCCATGATGCTGAAGGATCACTTTGTCGATTGCATTACGATCGGGTTCACGGATGAGCTCTACAAACATGATTATAAATTCTTTAAGCCGATAGCAAAGGAGTATGCCGACAATTATAAGAGGAACGAAAAATATTTTTCCGATGAGGTGCTGGGGAAGAGCTTTAAGAAGCGCTTTCTGTCCATTTTCTCAAAACAGTCGCTGGATATTCCGCCAGCCGTGTGGGATAAGCTGGAGGAGCTGAGGTTAAAAAGCGGCGAATACAAGCTGGAGGAGTATAAGGAAGAGATAAAAAAGCTCATCGAGGAAGGAAAGCAGAGCTTTGAAAACAAGGTCACGAGAGAGGAATACCTGACCAGGCGCAAGGTCCTCGATGAGGAGAATAAGAAGATCCACAGACAAAGGGCACAGCGGGAGACCGATCGGATAGAGGAGATCGGCAGCTCCTTTGATGAGAAGTTCCTGCTGGCGATTGGAAATAACGGAGAGCTCCCCCTTGAGCATTACAGGAAAACGGATCTGATCTACCGCAGGAAGGATACGCTTGAGGAGAACAGAAAGAAGATCAGAAGTGTGGTCAACAAGGAGCTCAGCGAGCAGCGCAGGGCTGAGCTTAAGATGCTCCTCATAAATTGTGATGTGCCCGAGGACAGGCTTGAGGAGATCGCCTCTAAATTCGACTGGATGGTGGAGGGCTTTATCCACACGGACGAGGACTTCTTAGAGGACGAACGGCTTGAGTGCGAGCGGATCAATCTCGAGGTCTACGGTGTGCGTACCTGGGATATGGCCCTTGCCAAAATCTCTAAATACATTCCTTCCATGCTGAGCGGCGAGGAGCATGAGGAGGTAAAGGCCGCCAAGGAAAAGCTGGACAAGGGCGTTAAGCGGCTGGGAGAGTATGCAGGCGGCAGGTATAAAGAGATTGCCGATATCGTTGCCCAGCTTCCCGAGGTCTACAGAGCCATCATGAGCGCCGAGGAAAGCCTGCTTGACAAGATCATGCAGGAGAAGGTGGAGCCTAAGTTCGCCCCCGTCCTTGAAGCCATGCAGAGCTTTAAGAAGAAGGAGTTCCACGGGGAGGCCATCTGTAAGCAGTATGTCTATTCCAATCTGCCAAGCATTTATGCGGGAAGCCTCAAGGGGGATGCGGGCCTCTTTGAGCAGCGCATGAAGAATTACTCCAAGACCTTATACACCGCAAGAATTAACGACAACCTGAACAGAGTTCAGGATGCGCTGAATAAGAAATTTTCCGAACGGTCCTGCCACAAGGGAGAGAAAAAGTACAAGGCCCTTGGGGAGGAGATTATCCTTTCCGGGGAGATCAAGTATCTTCTCATGACCTTTGCGGACAACACCGAGCGTTTTGAAAGATTTCTGGACCCGGAAAAGGTCGTGGAGGATGCCCTTAAGCTGTATGAGCAGAGTAAGTCCAGACTGGACATTGAAGTGGCGGATAAAGAGATCAAGGAAAAGCTCGCGAATACGCCCAGGGTGGAAGGTGATCCTCTGGCCGAAAAGCGTGAGGAGTATGCCGAGCAGAGATCGAAGGGTAAGCGCCTGCGCAGTTCCTTCCTTGGCCTGAACGACAAGGAGATCCACAATGTCATGCAGGGCAAGAGCCTCGTTCGGGTCGAGCAAAACGGCAGGAAGACGGTAACCCTGAACCAGTCGGACATCGAAAAGGTAAGGGGCGCCTATCTGACCCAGGTGGATTTTGAGCTTCCTCCCATTTTGCGGGATGCCATCATCGAGGAAGGGGCCGGCTGGGGCTTCAGGGACGTGTCGAAATTTATCGATGTGAAAAAGTCCAACCCCATCGAGGGGACGCTCTACCGTCATGCCCACAGGATGTACGAGCTCTACACCAGTCTCCTCAGAGAGGATGAGGACGATCCCGCTATGTCTGAGGAGGAGGCCCAGATGTTCGCCGTGCGCATCTATGCGAATAAGGAGGACAGGCACTTCTTTGAAAATGTAAAGTCCTCCAACGCCGAGAATCAGATGGCCATCTCGGAAATGCGCAGATCCGGAGACTATGCGGAGTTCCGCAAAAACTTCAGGAAGCTGAAGGAATTTGAGGCGGAAAAAATGACCGATCCCAACCTCTCCCAGGAGCAGGCGGATATGTCCCGGAACCTGAGGCTTTTGCTGGTGACCAATGTCGGCATGAACATGAAGGACGATAAAAAGAAGTCCATCAGGTTCGGGAATTTAAAGACCGACGATGAAAAGACCGCCTTCGATAAGGCGATCGGCATGACCATAGACGAGCATCTCCACTATCTGAAGTATTCCGCGGGGGTGGAGAAGGCCATGCGCAAAGCGGTAGAGGCTTACCGCCAGGAAAAACAGCTTAAGAGCGCTCCTCTTTTACTGGATAATGAGATACTTGCCATGCGGGAGTATTTCATGAAGGATATGCTCTCAGATATTAAGCACGGTCTGGCCTTTAAGGAGGAGGCCTGGATAGAGAAAACAAAGAAATTCTATTCAGACGGCAAAAACATCAACGCCCTGATGTCCAGGACGGATCATGTTTCAAGTGATGATCTAAGTGAGCTGGAGAGGCTTGATTCCGACAGGATGACGGATGAGCTCTCCGAAAAGACCATATCCAGGATGATCCGCAACTCTGACCTGATCTTCCATGGCCGTTCAAATATGTACGAAAAGCTGGATGTGGATCAGAAGAAATTCTTCGCGGTCGCGCTCATGCTCATGGACAAGGGAGCCATCGGAGACGGCGCTGCCGGCACAAACGCCCTTCTCACGGACACGGACAGGAAGAAGGATATGGCCGCCGAGGTGCACGCACAGCTGCAGAAATACATCCGGGGCGAGTCCTATGAGTTAAAGATCGACTACCGGGATGCCATTTATAAGCTCCAGGATTATCAGAATGTCGGCCTGATCAGCTTTAAGGACGAATATAAGCTTTCGGAGGAGGCCTACCAGAACGCCCTGCTCTTTGCGCAGAAGATTTATGAAAAGAAACAGTCCTTCCATCGGGAAGAGAAGGACATGGACCGTATTAAAGACGGTTACTCCTCCATAGAGGCGGCCTTTACCGAAGAGGGAAAGCTGCAGAAAAACGAGATCGACAAGGTTCAGGGAAAGACTCTTACCAAGGAGGAAATGCTGGATCGCCTCATCTTTTTGGCTGACCAGGAGAAGCTTGCCAGAAAGGAAAAGGAGGTGATCATCGGGTCTGTGGCGGTGGGCGCCGGCGTCACGACCATGCTGGTCGGCACCGCCATGGAGACGTCGCAAAAGCTTACTACCGCTGCGGAAAAGGGCAAGACCATCGAGAGCGAGAAAGACCTGGATAAGGTAGAGCTGACGGATAAGCAGATCGCTGCCGATAATGCCATTGGCACGGTGGGAATGGCCGTGGCCGGTGTCGGCGCAAAGAAGCTGATGGAGGCTAAGGAAGCGGAGCGCGCCAACAGCAAGATCGAGGCGACGATAAAGCGCCTTAAAAGCCTTGCGGACAATGAAGACGACCTAAGGCTCTTCCTCAGGATCATGCAGGATAGAACGGTGCTGGATATGAGCACGGGAAACCCGAATGAGCATGTGGATCAGGCCCAGAGGGATCTTCTGTTCAACGCGCTTACAGGCGATGCCAAAACGGCAGGCGATATCATGAGCGGTTATGACGACGATGAGTCCTGCCACCAGGCATTTACGAACGCCTTAAGCTTCCAGCTTCGGGACGACGCTTACTTCAAGGGTAAGCTTATCGCAAGGGACCATTTCGCCGGGGGTGCCCTGCAGCGGGGCACCATGATTGACTGGCAACTGATCGGCCGTGCCTTTGATTTCATGGA
>CAMOOZ010000185.1 GCA_946621895.1 uncultured Lachnospiraceae bacterium
ACGGATAAAAATACCTATGTGGATAACCGGGTGATCCGCTTTATCGACAATTCCAATCCTACGATCAAAACGAAAACCCTGCCGCCTTTACGCCCCGGCGTTCCTTATGAAGCGCAGCTTTTGGCCACCCCCGTGCTGGGGGGAACCCTTTCCTATGAGGAGGTGGGGAGAGGCTGGACGACCACTTCCAAGGACGGCGTGGAAACGGTCACGAGCTGGAAGGATGAACTGCCTCCCGGGATCACGCTCGATAAGAAGACAGGAAAGATCACGGGCACCTTCCTGCCGAAAAACGGACCGGAGACCTCCTCCGGAAGTCCGGAGAATGACAGCTATAAGGCTTCCAGAGAGGAGCTGATGAACCAGAAATGGTACTGGCCACAATTTCAGGTAACGGAAGCCGGCGGGGGCTTTAATACGGTGGAGATCACCTTAACCATTGACTGGTCTAGTCGATTCAGCATTTCCGGGCTGCAGGAGGGGGAAAAGGCAGGGCTATACTACCTTGGCCCGAACGAGACCCCTTCTGACTATGCACGGGGCAGTTGTCTGGGGGCTTTCCCCAACGGAGAGCATTATCTCAGGACGATCAAGAGCTATATACCTGACGGAATAAAAAAAGGAGGCACCCTGTTTCTGACCCGTCAGACCGCCATCGGTGAGGTGAAGGATGAGGCCTCCGTATGCACGGCAGAAGAAGACGACCAGTTAGAATTTTCCCTGCATGCTAATGAAGTCGTGAAGCTCTCCGTGGAAGCAGATGTCCCGGAGAGCGGCATTTATCTGGAGATTAAGCAGGCTGACGGCACTACGCGGTGGATGGAGAAGCAGGAGGGAGCCTATCGTTTCCTGAAAAACCAGACTATCCCCATGCCCTCCGAGCTTTTGGCGGGCGGGTACATTTCGGACAGCGAAGCCTGGATGAAATATCTACTGGAAAAGGAAAAGCCCTTCCATGTGGAAACAGTGGACGCGGCGCAGGGGAAGATCATCGTAAAAGCCGAGCCGCGTCCCGGCGACTTAACCCTGAAGGGAAAGGTCACCTGCTCCAGCACGGAGGAATTTGCCAATGACGGAGACGGAAAACGCTATCCCGTCCCCGGGGCGATCATCACGGTGACGCAGACTTTGCCCTATTACGCTGGTTACACCCATACCCAGGTGGGCGTGACGAACGAGCAGGGGGAGTTTACCGTTTCCGGGTTATACGGCGGAAATGTGAGAACTACCTACAGGGCCTATTCCCCGGATTATGAAGAGCAGGGGGAAAAGCCGATCAGCGGGGATCTGGCTTACTTTGGTACCACGGACAGGGATGAATCAAATTCCCCTTATTTCCTTGGGGATTATCAGGGCGTCTCCCATTACATCGTGCTGCTTCCGGGGCTGGGAATGCAGACGAAATCTTTCGTTTACGGCTATGACGAATCAGGAAATCAGACGGATGAAGCGGTCTCCGAATTTACCGCCAGGGCCGCGGACTTTCTCTCCCCCTCCTTCAGCGCTGCCTTAAGCAATGGGAAAGAGCAGTTTTTTGAGGGGATGAATATCGGCAGCGTTGTCTGGGCGGATGAACAGACAAGGGACGCGATCACCGCATACGATCCGGAAAACGAAGAACAGAAGGGGAGGACCGTTTATGAAGCATACTTTCTGCCGGGCGTTCCCCGTGCCGGGACAGGACGGCTGACGAGGATTAAGATCATGGGCCTTCCCGGAGATCAGGGAGAAGGAATAGAAGCCGTAAGGCAGGAGGGAACGGCGGTCTTTATCGCGAAAGAGATGCCGGGGTATGCGCTCTTAGATTATACAGAGATCAGGCAGGGAGCAAATGCAAAGCTTACCGTGGCGGATCAGGAGGGCGCAGAAGTGCCGGTCTACGGGAAAAACGGTAATACGGCCCTGATCAAAGCCTCCGCCGCAGATGAAGAATATACGGTGATCCTTTCTCCGGAAAGCTTCGCACTTCCCCATACAACGGCAAACCGTATTCAGCTTTCCGGGATTCAGGACGGGACGGATGCCCTGGTGAGGACAGTGGAGGCTTCTCCGGGGGAGGTCTGTGCCCTGACCGGAGGGACTGTTCCGATGCCTGACGCAAAGGGCAGGACCTATGCCCTGATGAACCTTCCGGCCACGGCTGTAAGCGGGCAGGAATACGAACTCAGCGGCATGATCTATCCCGGTAATGACGGCTTTTCGGCTTTTGAAGTGATCGCTCCTCGCGGTTATATCCTGCAGGCGATCCTCAATGGACAGACCTTGACCAGGGACGCCGCTGGCTCTGTGGGCTTATGGCATTCCTATACCCTTCCCTCCAGGCTCTATACCCCCGCTTTTTTACGGATCAAACTGAAGATGCCTGCTGCGGATGTGGCAGCTTCAGTGGGGGTCACCATCAACGACCGGACGCCGGAGAGAGTGTCCGGACGCCAGATCTTTGCGGGAAGAACGAAATGCGCCTGGTCCCTGACTTTGAATGTACCGAAGAAAGTAGCAGCCGATCAGGAGGGAAAGGCAGTCATCCGTTTCCACGGGACAGGGATGGGGGGAAAAAACATCTATCTCTATGACAACGGCACGCCCGTGTCCATCACCGGAACCAACGGCAGCGGGGGATATTCCGGACAGTTTACCCTGTTAGGGACGGAGCGCTTCCATGAGATCACGGCCAGCTATATCGCGCCGGACATGCGCGGGATCGAGGCCGGCGCTTACGCGAAGGCCACAGCGCTGCTGGAACGCGCTTCAGGAGAGGCGGTGCTCACCGGGATCACCATGGAAGTTCGGGATGTGGGTCCCATCCATCTAAAGCCCGGGCAGGAGACCTTCAGCTATTCTGTGCCTTCCCGGATGACCGCCCGCTACAGCGCAGAGATCGCAGGGGTTTATGGGACTGAGGAGAGACCTCTCGGGCTGGAGCGGTTCTCCTATGCCGCGGATGAGGAGACGCAGAAGCTCCAGGAGCTGCTTGCGGAATATGAGGCCGAAGAGAATGCTGCAGAAAAAGCGTCGCTGGAAAGACAGATCGTGGAGCTGAACGCCTCGCTGGAGACCACGGCCTGGGCCTTTTTCAATGTGGCCACGGCCGGCGGGCTGTATACGATCCCCGCCGTCAGCATTTCCCTGGATGAGAAGACCCATGTGGCCACGGTGACAAGCGACTGGGTGTCCCAGGGGGATGATTTTACCACGGGGATCACGGTGGAATATCAGGCCTCCGACCCGGATACGCTCTGGGAGCAGGTGGAATATACGGATGATACGGGACAAACGCATACCCAGCCCGTGATCGAGGTGGAGGATCGGCGAAAGGATGCCCATCCGGTGATGGAGCCGGGCTTCAGAAGGATGACCGTTGCGGACATGCTCCCGGAGGGCCAGGAAAATGCTGACCTGACTTCTTTGGTCAATGATCTTCACTCAGGAAAACTGAACGAGGCGCAGTTTGCGGATGCGCTGGATGAGCTAATGGAGGAAAATGGAGCGCTGAAGGCGGAAATGGAGGCGGCGGAGCAGAATGGCCTTTCGGATGCCGCCCTGATCGATAACGGCTATTGGGATGAAACAGATCTGATCCCGAAGCCCTCCGCGCCCCTCCGCGCCTCTCTTCCCGGTTTTTCCGGAGAGGAGCTTTTGCGGGATGCCGCCCGTTTCTCCCAGACCTATACGGATGCCGCGGGAAACACCTATACGCTCCCCGAAGCCATCGCGCTTAGAAATAAGCAGATCATGGAAAACATCGAGGGGATGAAGAGCATGTTTAAAAACTACAGCGGCACCTATCCGGATCCGGAAAATCCTGATGGAGAGCCCATCGTGATCGATGATCCGAATCCCTTCGGAAAGATCTCCGAGGGGGCGGAATTCGAGATCAAAAGCTTTGGCCTGGTCACGGAGAAAAACGCGAATATCAATGACCCTCAGGAAAAGGATGAGGGCGGCGGCATGACCGTGACCTTCTATCAGGATTTCGCCTCTGCCGTGGATGAGCTGATGATGCCAAAATACGGCTATGAAAAAAGCGTCTATCGCTATGAGGGCTATACGACGGATCAGGACGGCAATAAGGTCTCCGAGGATGAGCCGCTGGATCTGCCCATGTATTCCGCCACAACCTATTATAAAAAGGACGGGTCTCCCATCACCGTTGAGGAGGAAAAGTATGACGGGACCGCCGCGGCGCAGTTGGACACCTATATCTATAAGAATCCCGAGGTGCCTGCCGGAAATCCCTTCCGCTGGAGCAGGATTCAGTACGCCATTGTGGCGCCCGGCACCCCCTCACCCATCTGCAAGTCCGGCTTTGTGGCGATCTTAAATATGTGGCGGCCCTTTACCTATAAGGATAAGGACGGCAATATCGTGGATAATCCTGCGGAGCAGAGCACCAATCTGCGGCAGGTAAGCCCCCTTGCGGATTCCGGCAGCTCCTTTAAGACCGCTGTCGGCCAGGCGGAAAACGGCGCGGGCTGGTCCTTCCAGATCATTCCGAAAAAGTGGGATGATTATTCCGACGGGACAAAATGGGGGCTGGTCTCCTTCGGCCTTGCCAGCGCGGCTGCCGCGGGCACCTGTACCATGCGGGCAGCCAATGCCGATCAGCTTGCAAAGCTGTCAAAGTCCTCATTGATCAGCGACGCGGATAAGATGAAAAAAATAAACGACGGGATCAAGGTGGTTACCGCCCAGGGGGAAACAGTCATTCAGGGAGAAAAGGCCGTTAAGGCGGCGATTGCGGGACAAAAGCTCGTTTATGTGACCCATGAGGGCGAGGTGATCCTGACCAACACGAGAAACTACGCGAAAATTTCCGGGGAACTAACAGCAGGGGTGAAGATCTCTACAGCCCTTGCCGTCACAGATGATGCCATCGGCGCGATGGACAAAGGCGCTTATAGCACAGCCGTTGCGAGCTATGCCGCAAAAGGAGGCCCCGCCGGCGCCTCCATCGAGGAGATCGACCGGTATTGTAAGGAGAGCTATAACGAATCCCGGGATCTGCTGCGCTATGTCTCCGCGCAGGCGGTTAAGC
>CAMOOZ010000186.1 GCA_946621895.1 uncultured Lachnospiraceae bacterium
CAGCATCTCCGCGCTGATGAACTGTCTGGCGGATGCGCTGGAGCAGGAAAAGGATATCTATATCTTTGGAAACGGCGGCTCCGCCGCAACAGCATCCCATATTCAGAACGATTTCAATAAGGGGCTGTCCGAGTGGACGGAAAAGAAATTCAGATTTAACTGTCTGAGTGACAATATTGCGACGCTTACCGCGATCGCAAATGACATCAGTTATGATGAGGTGTACCGTTTCCCCCTGAAAGGGCGCTTGAGATCAACTGATATTGTATTTGCGATCTCCGGCAGCGGGAATTCCAAAAATGTGATCAACGCCGTGGAATACGCAAAGGAAATCGGCGCCACTGTGATCGGTATCACTGGTTATGATGGCGGTCGGTTGGGAAAGCTGGCGGATATCCATGTGAATGTGCCTGTGATGAGCATGCAGGTAACAGAGGATATTCATATGGTGCTGGATCATATGATCATGAGTATCTTCTATAAAACGATGTGCGGAAAGGACCATCTGCGGAGGGCCTGATCCGGGAGGCCGGGACGGGGTTCCGGCAGCAGCTGATCCTGCAGATCGGGCAGGGAAGGAGTGAAATCTTCATGAGTAAAATTCTGATCACCGGGGCGGCGGGCTTTATCGGCTCCCAGCTGGCCCATCGCTTTGCGAAGGACGGGGAAGAGGTCGTCCTCGTGGACAATTTTTCCTACGGGCTTGAGGACAACCTGATCTTTCCCGATATGGATTTTCGGGAAACCATTTTCCGCAAGGACATCAGGGACAGGGAGTTTATGGAACAGCTCTTTGCCGCGCAGCATTTTGACGAGGTCTATCACATCGCCGCGATCACGCCGCTGCCGGACTGCCAGAATATGCCTGCCGAAGCGGCCGGCGTGAATGTCCAGGGCACGGTCTTCATCCTGGAGCTGGCAAGGAAATACGGGATCAAAAAGGTTTATTTTGCCAGCACCTCCGCGGTTTATGAGAACTGCAGCGACTTTCCCTCAAAGGAGGACAGCGTGGTTCCGCCGAGCCTCATCTATCCGGTGACAAAATACGCGGCGGAGCAGTTCTGCCGGGCCTTCTCCGAAGCCTACGGCATCCCGGTGGTGGTGTTTCGGTTTGCGAATGTATACGGGCCCCATATCGACTGCTTAAGGACGCAGCCGCCCGTGATGGGCTATCTGATCCGGGAGTATTATCAGGGGAAATCCCCGGTTCTCCACTCCACCGGAGAGCAGGAAAGGGATTTCATCTTTGTGGAGGACCTGATCGATCTGGCGATCGCCGTGCGGAAGGCGGAAAGGTTTGACATCGTAAATGTTTCCACGGAAAGCACGGTGTCCATCAATCAGGTGGCAAGGGAGATCGCAAGGCAGATGGGCTGCGAGGATATCCCCCTTGAATACGCGGAGGTCTCCCACTTCTGGGCGAGGTACCCCGAGCTGTATGAAAAGCCTTATCCGATCGCGGAGGAAATGCTGGCACATGAGGTCTTAAAATACACCTGCCTTTCCACGGCGCATGCGAAAACCTACGGCTGGTCGCCGAAGACCTCGCTGGAGGAAGGGATCCGGCAGACCGTGGAGTTTTCCGTGGAAACCCTGAAAAAAGCCGGACTTGCCGATGGCAGGCACTGAGCGCAGCCGGCGCTTTTCAATTTGCCGGCATGGCGCGTTGCGGAATGAAAAAAATGGTATCCAGATTGAAAGCAAGCTTTCATTCCGCTTCGCCGTTGAAATCTGCCGGGTTCTGAACAGATACAAATAGTGAACGAAAAGGTACATATGCAAAAGGATAAAATCACACTGGTAATGCCCTGTTATAATGAAGAGGAGGCACTCCCCCATACCCTCCCGGAGGTGGAAAAGCTGATGGCTTCGATCCCGGAAGCGGATTTTGAGGTGATCCTCGTGGACAACTGCTCCAAGGACTCCACCCTTTCCATCATGCGGGCGGCTCATGAGCGGGACAGCCGCTTCCACTATATCTCCTTTTCCCGGAATTTCGGCAAGGATTCCTCGATGTACGCGGGTCTGGCCGCTTCCACCGGCGATTATGTGACGATCATGGATGCGGATCTGCAGGATCCCACGGAGCTTCTGCCGGAAATGTATAAGACCTTAAAGGAGGGGGAATACGACTGTGTGGCCGCAAAGCGGGGCAACAGAAAGGGCGAGCCCTTCCTCCGCTCGGTATTGGCCAATGCCTTCTACGGCTTCATCAACCGGATCTCGGACTATGAGATGGTCAGCGGCGCCAGGGATTTCCGGCTGATGACCAGACAGATGGTGGATGCCGTGCTCTCCGTGGAGGAAAATGTGCGCTTCACCAAGGGGATTTTCTCCTGGGTGGGCTTTAAGACAAAATGGCTGACCTACGGGAATAAGGAAAGGATTGCCGGAGACACGAAGCTTCCGATGAAGAGCGCGATCAGCTATGCCTTCCGCGGCATCTTCGCCTTTTCCACCGTTCCCCTTACACTGGCCTCACTGGCCGGCTTTCTCTTCTGTCTGGCCGCGTTTATCTGGACGGTGATCGTGGTGGTGCGGCAGCTGGTGTTTCATGACGCGGTATCCGGCTATGCTTCGATGATGTGCGTGATGCTCTTCGGCTTCGGCGCGGTGCTGCTCGTTCTCGGGATCATCGGCCAGTATCTGGCGCAGATGTACCTGGAGATCAAAAACCGGCCGAAATACATCGTGAAGGAAAGCTCTTATGTATCGCAAAATAAAGGCTGACCCGATGGTCAGCCTTTGTTTCATCCGTCTATGATCACGCTCGCGCAGTTCACATCTCTGGACAGGTCATACAGCCGCCCGGTGGTCATTCCCACCACCACGGGCCGCAGCACATAATCCGGCACATTCGCCACGACCTTCGCATACTCTCCCGTGGAGAGATGCACGATGGAATCCACGGGATAAAGAATGATCGTATCCAGAAAGCTTTTCATCGCGTCAATGTCCATTTCCTGCGTCATGGACATGATCATTTCCACCGCGTCCCGCTTGGAAAACGCGCTCTTGTACGGTCGTTCCGTCACAAGCGCGTCAAACACATCGGCCACGGAAATGATCCTCGCATATTTATGGATCTGGTTTCCCGGCATCTTTAACGGATAGCCGTTGCCGTTGATCTTTTCATGATGCTCCAGCACGCCCATCAGAATGCCGTCGGAAAAATTGTTCTTTTCCTTCAGGATCTGGTAGCCGAACAGGGAATGCTTCTTCATGATCGCGAATTCCTGATTGGAAAGACGGCCGGGCTTATTCAGCACCTCCAGCGGGATCCTGGATTTTCCCAGATCATGCAGAAGGCCGGAGATCCCGATCTCCCTCAGCTCGTGCACGGTCAGCCCGTAGTTTTTTCCGATGATCAGCGCCATCGTGGCCACATCCACGCTGTGCTTGAAGGTGTATTCGTCACTGACCTTGATCATGTCCAGATCCAGCGCCACCGCATTGTCCATCAGCACAGCATTTACCAGCTCATCGGACACATTATGCGCGGCTTCGTCAAAGCGCTCGGAATCCGTATTCTCAAAAAGATACTGCACCCCCTGGCAGACCCGTTCCTTAACGGCCTGCGAGAGGATTACCCCCTTCCGATCCTCCATCCGTTTTTTTTCGATCAGCGCCTTTGCCTTATCGGGAAGGGCTTTCTCGAGCGCATCCGGATCAGCCGACTCCGTGGGGTCATCCCCCCGGATATAAACCCCGTGGACCCCCTTCCCCTGAAGGTATTCTATTCTGAAATCATCCAGTATAGTCCCCCGCTCGATCAGCGATCGACCGGTTTTATCCTCAATCGACTGCTCGATCACCATGCCGGAGATCAGCTCGTCGATATCCACATATTTTCGTTTTCCCATAGTATATTTATTTTATGATGGAAGCGTCAAAAGGTATGATGCACGGATTGCTACGCTTCTACGAAGCTCTCGCAATCCTAAAACATACCGCGCCAGCTAAAGCTGTCGGCGCTGAACGTGTGCCACCGGCACACAGCGCCACAATCCGCTCATTTTGTTTCACAAAATGGCTACTTGCTCATGTTTTGCGGGTCCCAAAGTCGAAAATTTTTGCGCAAGCGCAAATTTTCGACCTTTTGACCCTTGCATCATTTTATTCCATGAAGGTGAATCCGTCAATGCGGACCTGCATGGAACCGGCTCCCGGCGACCGGTCCTTCCGCCCAGATACAGGGGCAAAGCCTCAGGATGAAGGACCGCAGAAATCACGGATCCGCAATGCTTTTCCGTCCGTCCAGAGGAGTACCGCGCCGGTAAGGTCAGTCCGGTGGATCTCACAGCCCGCTGCCTTCAGGCGCTGCAGCAAAGCCCTGCCCGGGTGACCATAACGATTGTTTTTTCCGGCCGAGATCACCGCCAGATCGGGCCTGCTTCTTTCCAGCAGCGCCGCCGGCGTGGAATGATCGGAGCCGTGATGCGCCACCTTTAACAGCGTAATATCCGATATTTTATTCACCAGCTCCTCCTCCGCCTCCCCGGTCACATCTCCGGTCAGCAAAGCAGAGAAGGCGCCATACTCCAATTGCAGCACCACGGAATAATCATTCAGATTGTCCGAACGATAAGCTTTGGTTGGATTAAGCACCTTCATATTTAGTTTTCCGTGCGTTATTTTATCTCCCTCCCGAAGCTTTTTTACCGGGATCCCCCTCTTCTTTGCCGCCTCCAGAAGTCTTTCGTAATTACTGTTATATAACATCCCGTCTGTTTCCGGGAGCAGCAATGCGCCGACATCGATCTGCTTTCCCTCCGGATCCTGCAGCAGCTCCAGGACACCGCTGCAATGATCCAGATCCCAATGGGTGATCAGCACCAGATTTAACCGCCCTATTCCTTCATATTTTAAAAACGGCAGCAATGTATAATCTGCAAGACGGGAATCCGACGAACTTCCGCCGTCTATCAGCATAGTAAAATCTCCATCCCGGATCAGGATCCCGTCTCCCTGGCCAACAGACAAAAATTTAATCTCCAGTCCGGTATGCCACCTGAACAACAGGATTAAACAGCTCAGGAGAATTCCCAGTGCCCTGAGCTGCCATTTTGCCTCGCTTTTCCAGAGCAAAATGA
>CAMOOZ010000187.1 GCA_946621895.1 uncultured Lachnospiraceae bacterium
GGCTGTACGATAGAACCCTATAAGACGGCGTTTGAGGAGAGCCTGAAGCGCTGGGAGGAGAAGGGCTTTTCCACTGTGCTGGGACCGAACTGCTATGCGGACTCCGGGCTTGGGATCAGCGCCTCTCCGGAGGAATGCGCCGCGGAGCTGATGGAGGCTTTCAGCGGAGAAAGCGATCTGGCGTTAAGCGATGCGCTGATCTCCTGCGGCGGCGGCGAGCTGATGTGTGAAATCCTTCCTTATCTGGATTTTGCGCGCCTGAAGGCGGCTTCCGCCAAATGGTTTATGGGCTATTCCGACAATACGAACCTGGGCTTTCCACTTGCCGTGCTTTGCGACACGGCCTCGATCTACGGCCCCTGCGCGCCGGCCTTCGGCCAGCAGCCAAGGCATGAGGCGGTGCAGATGGCGGAGGATCTGCTGTGCGGAAAGCGGCTTTCCTTTACGGGCTTTTCCCGCTTTGAGCTGGAGTCCCTAAAGGACGAGGAGGATCCGTTAGCTTCCTATAATCTGACGGAGCCCTCGGAGAAGCTTTTGTATGTCGGCGGTCAAAGGACGGATAATCTTTCCATGAAGGGAAGGCTTCTGGGAGGCTGTCTTGACTGTCTGCAGCTGCATTGCGGCACGAAGTACGATAAGGTGGCTGAATTTAACGAAAAATACGGAGAGGACGGGATACTCTGGTTTCTGGAGTCCTGCGACTTAACGCCCATGGGGATCAGGAGGGCGCTTTGGCAGTTAAGGGAAGCGGGCTGGTTTGCAAAGGCCTCCGGCTTTATCATCGGCAGACCGATGCATTATCACGAGGAGATGCTGGGCCTTGACTGCAGGGAAGCCGCGCTGGGGATCCTGAAGGAATTCGGCGTGCCCGTTTTGCTGGATGCCGATCTCGGGCATCTGCCGCCGACTGTGCCGATCGTTCAGGGGGCGCTGGGCGAGGTGAAGGCAAAGGACGGACAGTGGTCCCTTTCCATGACGCTTGCATGAAAAGACTGAAGGCTTTTTTCCATTCTCTTTCAAAGGCTTATCGGGCAGCCCTGTTCATCGGGCTGCTCTTCATCCTTGCGGCGCTTGCGCTCTGGCCGGCAGGGCTTTTCCTGAAGGCGGAGAGGACAAATGAGAGCGTTTCCGATCCTCATACGGACAGCGCGCCGTTATCGGAAAAAACCGTGGCAGGCAGCTTTGTGGGAACAGGCCGGCTGCTGGAGGGACTGGGGTTTCGGCTTTCGGTTTCCGCGGACTCGTTTGCATCGTCGGAACTTTCCCTGACCCTTTACAATGAAGGCGGCGAGGAATTGTATTCCGGGAGGCTTTCCGGCAAGGAACTGAAAAACAACGCTTATGCGGTCTTTCCCGTGCGCGTGTTCGCGTCCGAGGGGGAGACCTTTTCTTTTTCCCTCCGCTGGGAGGGTGAGGGGCGGGGACCCCTGCTGCAGCTGGGGAGCCCGGATTCCCTTCCCTGGGAAGCCCTTTATGGCTGGTATGAGGGAGAAAACCTGCCCTTTTATCCGCTGATGAGCTTCACCTATTCCGTTTCCCCGGAAATTGCGGACGCGCTGCCCTTCTGGATGAGCATGGGGCTTCTCCTGATCCTTCTTTTCGGCGCGCTGGGCGTCTGGAAAAGCGTTGCAGCGCCGTATCTTGCGATCCTCTTTGCCGCCTTTTATGCCTGCTCTTCGCTTTATCTGACGGACGAGGCCGGGATACCGATCCGGCTCACCGGCAGGGAGCTGGAAAATGTGAGGGGGAGCCACGACTTTGATTATGTGGGGATCTCTGAGCGGGCGGATCTGGCCGGGACAATGGCGAGGACGAAGGAATTTACCCTGAATCCCGGCACCTACCGGATCGGTGTGGGTTATCTGACGGATATGCCCTACAACACTGTTTCCATCCGGGATAACGGCAGCCCGTTTACGGAGTTTTCCCTTGACCCTTCTGTGCGATATGTGGAAAAGGAAATCGAGCTGGAAAAGGGCTCCCAGTTTTTCCTGACGGAATTCAACTACTCCGGGCAGGGGATGCTGATCGTAAACAGTTTTTCCCTGATCCCGAAGGGGGTTTTCTATACGGATCACGCGTATCTGATCCTGCTGGTCCTTTTTGCCGCGGCGGCAGCAATTCTCTTCATATTTTATCGGAAACACCGGTGGAAACGATTCCTTTTGGCAGGCAACCCCGAATCCGCTGCGTCCGATCAAAAGGAACTGTTAAAGAAAAACCGCAGCTTGCCGGAACAAAGGAGGCTTGCTTCGGAAAAATCGCTGAAAAGCCTTGCCTGCGGCGCGATCCTTCTGCTGCTTTCCGTTTTCGCGATGCATCCGTATTTTATCGGCTATCTGCCCTATGGCGACGATGTCTGTTATCATCTGATCCGGATCGAGGGCGTGAAGGACTGTTTGGCCGTGGGCCAGCTTCCCGCGCTGCTCTATCCGGAAGGGGTCTTGGGAAGGGGCTATCTGGGCTTTCTGTATCCGGCGCTGTTTCTCTATTTTCCCGCCGTCTTAAGGCTGTTCGGGGTCAGCACCGCACTGGCCTGGAAGTCGCTGGTCTTTGCCTTTCATCTGCTGACGGCCTTTGGCACCTTTTCCTGTGTGAAGCTGATCACGGGTTCCCGAAAAGGGGGACTTTTCGCCGCGGTCCTCTATACGCTTTTTCCTTACCGGTTTGCCTGCTTCATTGCGAGAGCGGCGCTGGGGGAGGCGCTGGCGTTTTCGTTTTTCCCGTTTCTTTTCGCGGGGCTGTGGCTTATTCTGTATGCGAAGAAGGATGCTGTCGAAGCCGCAGAGACTACTCCTTCGCGGGAAGCAGCCTCGCGGGAGGAAGATCATGCAGGTGCGAAAAAGGAGGCCGCCGCGGCGCCCGGGAAGGCCTTTGCTTTTGGACCAAGAAATATTGCAATAACGCGCAGAGAGCTGAAGCCGGAGACAAAAGGCGTGATCCTTCTTGCCGTAGGCTTTTCCGGCCTGCTGCATACCCATGTTTTAAGCTGTCTGCTGGGCTTTCTGATCTGCCTGATCTTCGGGGTGCTGCGCTTTGGCGCGCTGATCAGAGAAAAACGATTTATCCCGGTGCTGCAGGCCGCCGGACTGACCATCGTCCTCAATCTCTGGTTTATCCTGCCCTTTATCGAGCTTTATCTTCATGGGGGCCTTGCCTCTGATGCGCTTTCCTGGTCCACCTACAGGGAGTATTCGCTGCTTCCCGTATCTCTTTTCGGGACCTTTACCTCCGGGGATTACCGGATGTATGCGCTGGGCGTGCCAATCCTGGCGGGAGCTGCGCTTTATCTGATCTTTCGGGGACGGGCGGGGAGGCTCCGCGGCTTTCTCACCCCCTGTGTCGTGCTGGGAGGGATGCTCGTTTTCATGGCACTCAGTGCTTTCCCGTCCTATGCGCTGATGGATGCGCTGCCCCTCTGGAAGAGCCTTCTGACAACGCTTCAGTTTCCGTGGAGGCTATTGGGACTTGCCGGCTTTCTCCTTATCCTGGCAGGCGCGGGGGCGCTGTTTGGCCCAGGCGCAGCTGACGAGGGGGAGACAGTGACTGATGCTGAGGCTGCAGTAGGCGGCAAGGAAACCGCTGCCGATGGCAGATTTTCGGATGATGCAGCAGTCTGCAGCGCTGCCCCTGCGGATTCAGCATCGGCAGCAGGCAGAGTCGGGAGAAACGAAGTCATCGGTTCTGTTCCTGCGGAGACAGCACCGGAAGCAGTCAGAGTCGGGAGAAACGAAGTCAACAGCGCTGCCCTTGCGGAGACAGCATCGGAACCAAGCGGAGTCGGGAGAAACGAAGTCATCAGCCCTGCCCCTGTGGAGGAAACGCCAGCTGAAGATGAAGCCGGAAGAAGAGCAGCCGGCGGCATTACAGGAGAGCCTGCAGGGAGCGCGGGGCGAGGCTTCTGCTTCCCGCAGTTTCCGCAGCTCCCGCGGCATGCCGCGGATATCCTGGGGATCTGCCTGATGCTTCTGGCTGTCGCCATGGTCCCCCGGTATGACACCTCCGGCGGGGATTATTATGCCTATGAAAGCTACGACGCGGAATATACCACAGCGCACTATCTGAAGCTGATCGGGATTCCGAAAACGGAAAATACCATCGTCTATCCCTACGAATGGATGCCGGAGGGAGCAGGCGAGGCGCAGGCGCTTGAGGCAGGGGAGCCGGAATTTCTGACAGCCTCCGCTGATGGGGAGCTGTCCGCTGAAAATCCTGACGAAACGGTGCTTTCGGAAACCTTCTGGGAGCGAAACGGCACGACCACCCGGCTCTTTTATGAAATCGCGGAAACGGAAAACGCGGATGCGGCAGGCGCTTCCGAAAATCCCCGGTACGCCGTGCTGCCGCTCTTTGCCTACCCGCTGTATCGGGCCATTGACGAAACCGGTGCTCCCGTCGAGCTTTCCCGCACAGAAGAAGGCCTTATGAAGCTTTCCTTAAGCACGGTCCCCGGCTCCCACAGCATTACCGTTACCTACGCCCCGCCGGCCTCGCTGATGCCCGGCATGCTGGGAACGGCGCTGGGCCTCGTCGGGCTTGCGGCATATCTTCTTTACA
>CAMOOZ010000188.1 GCA_946621895.1 uncultured Lachnospiraceae bacterium
AACAACAAATCCTCCCCCACGCCGCCCCTGCCATAAAAAAGAGGCGGATCACTCCGCCTCTTCTTCCTCAGTTGTATAGGTGATCCCCTCACCCTCGGGTTTTTCCCCGTGCAGGATCATGATGATGTACTGGATCCGGAGATTCGCCCTGTCGTAGTACTGCTCCGCCGCGTCTGCCACGAGCGGATCGTATTCCGGCGCTTCCAGCACCTGCCGGTACAGCGCACAGGCATTTTTCAGATTTTCCGCGGCTTCCTCCGGCAGGTTATCCAGCGTCGAGAATTCCTCGGGCACCTCTGCCTTTGCCATTTCATTAAACGCGCTCTGCAGCCTGTCCAGCTGGGTCAGGAGCTGTTCCTTATAATCCTCGGATTCCGTGTCGATCGCGTCCATCCGATCACCGATCTCCGCGGCTTTTCCGAAAAATTCTTCCATGCTTTCCCGATATTTCAGCAGCTCCGCCTGTCCCGTGTTTCCACAGGAGCAAAGCAGAAGGGAAAGACTCAGGCTTAGCGCAACACATGTTTTTCTGATCATTATTCAAGTATAACATATCGTAAGCGAACGGGCAATCATTTCCGGGCAGCTCCATTACCCGGTTATAAACCATTTCCGGGCAGCTCCATTACCCGGTCCATTTCTGCGGCATGATGGGAAAAAGGCAGGATATGTGATACAATACCAGCGTTTGTACAGGAAATGCGATGGCTCCGGTGATCCGCCGCAGCGCCGGGCGGACGCAGGGACCACCGGAGAGGATGCAGAACACAGAAAGGAATGCTATGACAAAAAAGGAATTCCGGGAGTATCTGGGGGAGAAACCCCTTCTCCTGGATGGTGCCACGGGAACCAATCTGATCAGGGCGGGACTTCCCTCCGGCGTCTGCCCCGAGGCCTGGATCCTTCAGCATGAGCAGGTCATGGAGGAGCTGCAGCGGGGCTATGTGGAGGCGGGATCGGGAATTATTTATGCGCCCACCTTTACCGCAAACCGGATCAAGCTTTCGGAATACGGTCTCTATGACCGCATGGAGGAAATGATCTTTAAGCTCACGGCGATCTCAAAACGGGCCGCCGGCGGCAGGGCGCTTGTCGCGGGTGACCTCACAATGACGGGAAAGCAGCTGAAGCCCATGGGCCCCCTTGATTTTGAGGAGCTGGTGGAGATCTATAAGGAGCAGATCGGTTATCTGGTAAAGGCAGGGGTGGATCTTCTCGTGGTGGAAACGATGATGAGCCTGCAGGAGACCAGGGCTGCCCTGATCGCGGCAAAGGAGGCCTCGGATCTGGCCGTGATGACCACGCTGACCTTTGAGGCGGACGGCAGGACGCTCTTTGGCTCCGATGCCGCAGCCTGTGCCGTGACGCTGGAGGCATTGGGGGCCGCAGCGCTGGGCGCCAACTGCTCAACAGGACCTCAGGACATGCTGCCTGTGATCAAGAGCATGCTTGGCTGCACCAGGCTGCCGATCATTGCCAAGCCCAATGCCGGACTCCCCGAACCCGACGGCAGGGGAGGCACGATCTATCCGATGACGCCGGCGGAGTTCGCTGAGGAAATGAAGAAAATGGCCGCAATGGGGGTGCAGATTCTGGGCGGCTGCTGCGGTACCACGCCGGAGCATATCCGGGCGCTGAAAAATGTCCTCCCGGACACGGTTTCGAAGGGAGAACGAAAAAGAAAAAACATCCGTTATCTTTCTTCGGAAAGAAATGCCTTTTCCTTCGGTACGGACTCTCCTTTCTTCATTGTGGGCGAACGGATCAATCCCACCGGAAAAAAGAAGCTGCAGGCAGAGCTGAAAGAGGGAAAACTGAACCTGGTGGATCAGTATATCGAAGAGCAGGAAGCGGCCGGCGCCGCAATGCTGGATGTCAATGTGGGCATGGGAGGCGTGGACGAGAAGGCGCTGATGAAGACGGTGCTGGAGGAAGTCCTGGAGAACACCTCGCTGCCGTTAAGCCTGGACTCCTCCGATCCGGCGGTAATGGAGGAAGCCCTCAGAAGATATCCGGGAAGAGCGCTGGTGAATTCCGTGTCTTTGGAGGAAAAGAAGATCAGGGAAATGCTTCCCCTCGTGAAAAAGTACGGCGCGATGTTTATCCTGCTGCCCCTTTCCGATGAAGGGATCCCCCAGGGCGCGGAGGAGCGGGTGAAGGTGATCCGGCGGATCCTTGATCATGGAAAAAAGCTTGGCATCTCGGAGGACAGCGCCGTGGTGGACTGTCTGGTGCAGACGGTGGCTGCCGCGCCGGAGGGCGCAAAGGACGCATTGGACACGATCAGATGGTGTAAAACAAATGGGTTTCCCACGGTCTGCGGGCTTTCCAATGTATCCTTCGGGCTGCCGGAGCGGGGCTATGTCAACGCCTTTTTTGCGGCCATGGCGATCCGGGAGGGACTGACCATGGCGATTGCGAATCCCGGCCAGTCATTGCTTGCGCTGGCAGCAGCCTGCGCCGGCATGCTGAACGGTGTACAGGGCGCCGCAGAGGTTTATCTGAAGGCCGCCGAAGCCTTCAGTCCGCCGGTTTTACGGGATCATACCGGGCAGATGCCGGAAAAGGAAAAAACGGAGAAAGACAGGGCAGGGGAGGGGAAAGAACGCCATCCCCTGTACGAGGCTGTTTTAAAGGGGAAAAAGCGGGAGATCCGGGAGCTGACGGAAAACGCTCTTCTGGAGGGAGAAAGCCCGCAGAGTCTGCTGAACGAGCGCCTGATGCCCGCCATCGAGGAGGTGGGAAGCCTGTTTGATCAGGGGATTTATTTCCTGCCGCAGCTGATCGCTTCCGCGGAAGCGATGAAGCTTTCCCTTGAGGTGCTGGAGCCCGGTCTTAAGGCGGAGGAGGCGGCGGAGGAAAGACTGCCCCTTGTCCTGATCGCCACGGTTCGCGGAGATATTCATGACATCGGGAAAAACCTGGTGGCGCTGATGTTAAAGAATCATGGTTTTCCCGTACTCGATCTGGGCAAGGATGTGCCTGCGGAGAAGATCCTGGAGGAGGCCGAAACGCACCATGCCGGGGTTATCGCTCTTTCCGCCTTAATGACCACGACCATGTCGGAGATGAAGCATGTGATCGGACTGGCAGGGGAGAGGGGAATGGACATCCCGTTTATGGTGGGCGGAGCCGTGGTCACGGAGGAATACGCATCGGCGATCGGCGCCGGCTATTCCCGGGACGCGGCAGAGGCGGTGAAGCTTGCAAAGCGGCTCGTGGGGCGGGAATGAGATGCCTCATCCCGCAATGAACTGATGCTGAAAGGAATGGAGGAGAGAATGAAATTCAACGGTTTGACAGACGAGGAGGTGCTGCGGTCAAGACAGGAGCATGGCTCCAATGTGATCCCTGATTCCGAGCCCACCACCTTCTGGGAGGAATTCAAGGAGACCTTCAAGGATCCGATGATCCGGATCCTGATGGTCATCGTGGTCATCATGCTGATCATGTTCTTTATGGGACAGGCGGAGATCTATGAGCCCATCGGAACGATCGTGGCGATCCTGATCGTGGCCTTTGTCACGGCGAAGACGGGCGTGGCCAGTGATACGAAATACCGGGAACTGAAGGACAGCACGAAGAAGGACACCTGCAAGGTCTATCGGAATGGCGTGATCACCGTCCTCGAGGTGGATGATGTGGTGGTTGGAGACCAGATCATCCTGCAGTCCGGCGATAAGGTCCCGGCGGACGGGCTTTTGGTGGACGGCGAATTAAAGATCGATAATTCCGTCTTAAACGGCGAGGCCGAGGAATGCAGGAAGACCGCGGCAGCGATGGAGGAGAGCTTCCCGGAGGAGATCACCGGGGATGTGTTCGTGGACGAGCATTCCCTGTTCAGGGGGGCCGTGGTGTTTGACGGCGAGGGCATCATGGATGTCCGCAAGGTCGGTTTAAAGACCATGATGGGGAAGATGGCCGAGGAGATGCAGGAGGATGAGCCGGATTCTCCCCTTAAGGTAAAGCTGGCAAAGCTGGCCGGCCAGATCTCCTTATTCGGCTATATTTCGGCCGTGGCCATCGTGCTGTTCTATATCATCTATTATGTGATCAATGCAGGCGGTGTCGGGCCGTATCTTGCCTTGGGCTGGAGCAGGATCCTGATGGATGTGATCGAGGCGGTGTCTTTGGCCATCCTGATCGTGGTCTGCGCTGTGCCCGAAGGGCTGCCGTTAATGATCTCCCTGGTGCTGATGCAGAACACCAGCAAGATGCTGGATCACAATGTGCTGGTGCGCAAGGCCGTGGGAATCGAGACGGCCGGTTCCCTGAATATCCTTTTCAGCGATAAGACCGGGACGATCACGAAGGGCAGTCTCGAGGTGGTGGAATTCTTTACGCCGGGGGGCGAGGTGATCCCCCTTACTTCCCTGAAGGAGCATGGAAAGGTCAAATCCATGGTGGATATCGCCATCGGGAAAAACACCGCCTCCATGTTTGACGGTTCCCACCGGGTCATCGGCGGAAACGCCACAGACCAGGCGCTGATGCGTTTCCTTGGGGAAGAGCAGTTCAGGCTGCTGGAGGAGAATAAAGAGTATACCGTGGGGCTTTCCCAGGGCTTTAATTCCACGAATAAATTCAGCCAGGCGGAGATAAAGGAGCTGAAGAAGGTCTTTTACAAGGGCGCTCCCGAACGCTTTATGGCAGGGGCGAAAAAGGCCATGGACGCTGCCGGAAATGTGGTGGCGCTGGATGTGCAGGCGCTGGACAAAAAGATCAACGAGTATGCGGAGCGCGCGATGCGTGTCCTCGCCTTCGGTTATTCCGAATCCGCATTTACGGAAAATAAGATCAATGAAGACGCGGTGCTGGTAGGCCTCGTGGCGATCAGGGACGATGTCCGCGCAGAGGCCAGGGATGACATCGCGGAGGTGAAAAAGGCAGGGATCCAGG
>CAMOOZ010000189.1 GCA_946621895.1 uncultured Lachnospiraceae bacterium
CTGCACCTCCCGTTCGCCGAAATGCGGGGAGTGTTTTCTGCGGGAGCACTGTCCCGGCCGCCTCAGCGAACAGGGCAGATAAGGCGTAACGACGGCGGATCCTCCGCCGTTTCCTGTTTGAGCTCCTCGCCGCTCTTTTCACCGCCGGCGCGGTTCAGTCGCCGGGCGCCGGCGCATCCTCCGCCGTTTTCTGATCATAAAGCAGCGCCAGGATCTGTTCCTTTCGCAGAGACTCCAGGCCTTCCGCCGTGTCCTGCAGGCGCCGGATGCCGGCTTCGTTTCCCGTTTCCCGGTAATGCTCCAGCAGCAGCCGGTAGGTCGCGAGCACATCCGTTCTGGTGGCCACGGCAAATTCCAGGACACATGCCCCCTCTTCGATAAAGCCCAGGTCCATCAGCCGTTTGCCCCATTTCTGCAGCGTCCGCGCGAGCACGGTGTAGTTCTGGTCCCACTGCATCAGCCGGTAGATCCGAGGGGCGCCGTATTTCAGCTTCAGATCCGTGTTGGAATAGCCCGTCAGATTCGCGATCTTCTGATCCCTCAGCCCCTCCAGAATGCTCAGGACCTCTCCGATCTCGGGATCCTCCGCCGCGGTGTCCACAGGCAGTGTTTCCCAGGGGATCTCGATAAAGACCAGATCGTCCAGCGGCTTTTCCGGCGTGCGGTCCGCTTCCCTTTCCCTTTCCAGGAAATCCATCAGCGGCTTCTGATCCATTTTTCTGTGTTTCCTGATCTCGTAAGCCAGCCAGATCACAAAAACCAGTATACTTGAAAATAAAGGCAGTCTCATATATAATAATGGTTTGTAGTTGTACAGAAGTTATGTAAACAAGACGGGAATCATTATGTTTAATCTGTTTCAGGCAATGACCTCAAAAAAAGGGAAAAAGATCCGCACGCTGTCCATCTTGATCATCCTTCTTCTGGTGGCGGCAATGGTGCTCACTTCGCTGCTTTACGCGGTGGTATGAGGTTTTTCCCGAAACTGCCCCTCCGGCAGAAAAAACCGAAACATGGTCTCATGAACCGATCATTTTCTTTGCCGAAGGAACCCAGTTTCCTAAAGTGTATCACATTTCCGTCAGGAGGACTATTGTGAAAAAGGCATATTCGATGGCAGGGATGAAAAAAACCGTATTTGCAGGTACGGGGATCGCAGCCGCCTGGCTTGCCGCTGTTTTCCTTTTTGCGGCAGAGACGATCAGCGCATCCGCCGCGGCCGGGATCGAGGAAGGGATCTACGCGGGAAACCTGGAGCTTTCCGGGTTAAACGAAGCCTCTGCTTCGGAAGAGATCCGGCGTTTTGTGGATTCTCTTTCCTCAGCTTCCTACACCTTCAGCATCGGCGAGCATAAGGAGCAGGTCACGGGCGCGCAGCTCGGCCTCTACTGGGCCAATCCGGAGCTGGTCTCGGAGGCGGCATCCCTGGGCAAGGCCGGGAACCTGGTGGTGCGCTTTAAGGCGCTGAAGGATCTTTCCCGTTCGCCGAAGGTCTACGATATCGCGCTGGGCTTTGACGAGGCAAAGGCAAAAACGCTGCTTGCCGGTTATAAAGAAAAATACGATCAGAAGGCGGAGGACGCGACCATCACGCGGACCGAGGCCGGCGTCTTTGAAATGAGCGGCGGAAACAGCGGCGTGGAGCTTAATATAGATGGCTCTCTGGAGAATATCCGGGCATTTGTGCAGAATATCGCTGATGGCAGCGGTGAACACGAATGCGCGCTGGACGCTGAGATCGTGGCGCCAAGGGGAAATCCGGACGATCTGGCGCGGATCAAGGATGTGCTGGGCACCTTTTCCACCTCCTATTCCTCCTCTTCAAGGGATCGGGCGGCGAATGTGGCCAATGGCTGCAGGCTTATCAACGGCCACACCGTGTTTCCCGGTGAGACGCTTTCCGTGCTGGACTGCATCACTCCTTTTTCGACGGAGAACGGTTATTTCCTCGCGGGCTCCTATCTGAACGGCCAGGTGGTGGAAAGCCTTGGCGGCGGGATCTGCCAGGTGAGCACCACGCTTTACAACGCCGTGCTCTTATCCGAGCTTGAGGTGGTGGAGCGTCATAATCATTCGATGATCGTCAGCTATGTGAAGCCCTCAATGGATGCCGCGATCGCGGAATCCTCAGGGAAGGATTTTAAATTCCGGAACAACACGGATGTGCCCGTCTATATCGAGGGGCGCACCGCAGACCGCACGATCACCTTTACGATCTACGGCGAGGAGACCCGGGACACTGCAAACCGGAAGGTAAGCTATGAATCGGAGACGCTGGAAAAGATCGATCCCGGCAATCCCGTGATCAGCACCTCTTCCGCGCCCATCGGGACCGTGTCCAGTCAGTCCGCGCATATCGGCTACAAGGCAAAGCTCTGGAAGGTGGTCACGGAGAACGGGCAGAGCACCCGTGAGGAGGTAAACAGCTCTTATTATAAGGCGACCCCCCGCATGGTCACCTTCGGGACGGCCACCGCTGATCCCGCCATTGCCGCCGCGATGCAGGCGGCCCTGGCCACGGGTGATGTGGACCATATCAAGGGAGTGGCGGCTGCGCTTTCGGCGCAGGAGCAGGCCAATCAGGCGGCCGCGGCGCAGGCCATGCAGGACGCCCTGGCGGCCCAGGCGGCAGCTGAAGCTGCGGCGGCCCAGCAAGCGGCGCCGGTGCCGGAGGTCACTGCGCCGGAGACGCCTGCGCAGTAAGGGACTGACTGTCGCCGCTTTGCCGATTCAGGTGATCAGATGACTCTTTGTTATAACGGAGCCGCTTAGACCTGCGTCTGTAAGTCAGATATTCAGCTGGGAGAACGCCCTTAATAGAGGAGCCGAATAGATTGCATCTGTAAGTCGGAGATTCCGGCAGAAAAACCACCGGAATAGAGGAGGAGATGTTTTGCGGGAAGAATTATTGCATGTGATCGAACGAAACAGCAGGATGCCCTTATCCGAGCTGGCCGTGATCCTCGGCGTCACCGAGGAGGATGTGATCAACACGCTTGCGCAGCTGGAAAAGGAAGGGATCATCTGTGGCTATCATACGCTGATCGACTGGGAGAAGACCTCCGAGGAAAAGGTCACGGCGCTGATCGAGGTGCGCGTGACCCCGCAGCGGGGACAGGGCTTTGAGAATATCGCCGAGCGGATCTACAAGTATCCCGAGGTGACCAGCGTGTTCCTGATCTCCGGCGGCTTTGACCTGCTGGTGACGCTGGAGGGAAAGAGCTTAAAGGAGGTGGCGCGGTTCGTGTCCGACAAGCTTTCGACGCTGGAATCCGTCTTAAGCACCGCCACCCATTTTATCCTGAAAAAGTATAAGGATCACGGCACCGTGCTGGATAAGCAGCCTGCCGATGTGCGGGAGAAGGTGTCCGCATGAAAAGAGATCCTCTGTCCCGGATCATTCGGAATATCCCCCCCTCTGGCATCCGCCGTTTTTTCGATCTGGTAGCGGACATGCCGGATGCGATCTCGCTGGGCGTCGGGGAGCCGGATTTCGACACGCCCTGGCATGTGCGGGACGAAGGGATCTACGCGCTGGAAAAGGGCCGCACCTTCTATACCGCGAATGCGGGCTTAAAGGAGCTCCGCGTGGAGATCGCCGCTTATCTGAAGCGCCGGTTTGATCTGGAATATGATCCGTTAAAGCAGATCCTGGTGACCGTAGGCGGCTCCGAGGCCATTGATATCGGCCTGCGGGCCATGCTGGATCCGGGAGACGAGGTGCTGATCCCGGAGCCCTCCTATGTGTCCTATTCCCCCTGTACGATCCTGGCGGGCGGAACGCCCGTCCCGATCTCGCTCAGCGCGGAGGACCAGTTCAGGCTGACGCCGGAAAAGCTGGAAAGCGCGATAACGGAGAAAACGAAGGTGCTCGTGCTCCCGTTTCCGAATAATCCTACCGGCGCGATCATGGAGCGGAAGGATCTCGAATCTATCGCGCCAATCATTGAAAAGCACGATCTTTATGTCCTCTCCGATGAGATCTACGGCGAGCTGACCTATGTGGACGGCCGTCATGTGTCCATCGCAGAGCTGCCGGGGATGAAGGAGCGCACGATCCTGATCGGCGGCTTTTCCAAGGCCTATGCGATGACGGGCTGGCGGCTGGGCTATGCCTGCGGGCCTGAAGAGATCCTTTCCCAGATGACGAAGATCCATCAGTTTGCGATCATGTGCGCGCCCACCACGAGCCAGTATGCGGCCGTGGAGGCCATGCGGAACGGAGATAAGGATGTAAAGGAGATGCGGGATTCCTATAACCGCAGAAGAAGATTCCTGCTCCATGCCTTGAGAGAGCTGGGCATGGAGGTTTTTGAGCCCCTGGGGGCATTCTATGTGTTCCCGGGCATTCAGCAATACGGGATGGGCAGTGAGGAATTCTGTGAACGGCTGCTGAAGGAAGAGAAGGTGGCCGTGGTCCCGGGGACTGCGTTCGGTGCAAGCGGTGAGGGCTTTGTGCGGATTTCCTATGCCTATTCGCTGGAAGCGCTGAAAAAGGCGCTTGAGCGGCTGGGAAATTTCGTTGGACGGGTATGATCCCTTAAACGGATCAAGTGATTAAAGCGGCGAAAAGTCGGTGAGGGAAGTGCTTCGATCAGCGCTTCCCTAATTTATTCCACCTGTGCGTCTGCAAAGCGATATTGGCAGTTTGCATGCGGCTTGCCGCAATGAAAGCCGATAATATCGCTTTAGCAACCCACCCCCAAATGAGCAAAATGGCGCTGGGTGCCGGGGGCACCCGTTTAGCGCCGCCAGCTTCAGCTGGCGCGTTTTTGCGAAGCAAAGTTTTAAGCACGCGAAGCGGGCGGTTTTGCGAATGGTGCTGGGACCGGGGGTGCCCGTTTAGCACCATCAGCTTTAGCTGATGCGACAGGGGTAGAGGGTTGGAGCGCATCTCTGATGCTCCAACCGCACAGGTGAATTTATGGCGCTGCTTCAGCCGTCTGGCCTGTTTGCGAGATCTGACTCTGCTGATTTTCTCCGGCGGTCTGGTTCTGCTGTGCTGTTCCGCTGGTCTGGCTCTGCTGGCCTGCTCCGGCAGTCTGGTTCTGCTGTGCTTCTCCGGCGGTCTGGCTCTGCTGGGCTGTCTCCGCCGCCAAGGTGCTTTCCTGCGTTTCCGGGGGTTCCGCCTCTTCTTCCTCCTGCGCCTTTCTCACTGCCACGCTCACACTGACCTTCTGGGTCTGCCGGATCCCTTCCTCGGCCACAATATTCACGGGCATCGGATAGATCCCGGCGGGAAGCGTATTCAAGCCATTATCCTCGATGAAGACTCCGACATCCACGACGCCGACCACATTCTGGTTTGTCAGCAGCTCCACCAGCTCAGCCGGGCCTGCCACAGAAATGGTCACCGTCCTGATCTCGCCTGTTTCGCCCTGGCGCGGATCATACATCTCCGCCAGCAGATCCTCCGGCACATTCATCAGATTGATCCTGGAATAGGGCAGGCGCAGCTCCTTCGTGAGCTCCTCCTCAATCGCCACGCTGACCCTGACCTCCCCGGTGGCTTCTGTGTCTGCAAGCCTTAAGCCGTCCGGCAGATAGGAACGGATATCGAAAACCTCCGAATAATTGGCGGTCCTTCCCGTGATATCCACATCCTGGGCGGGGATCATGATATCCGCGGCGGATTTTAAAGAGGTGTTGTCCCCGGCCACCTTGACCGTGGAAGGAGAAACCCCCGCATCCCCCATCACCAGATATCCCGCGGCGGGCGTCCCGGTATAGGAAGCCCGGATATTCAGTGTCTTTGTTCCGAGAATGCTCACGCGCACTCTGACGGAATCCACATTCCGCGTAAGCTGCGTGTCGTAGATCACTTCACCGTCCGCGTTGAAAAGGCTGATGTCCGCGATGGTGGTCAGGCTTCCGCTGGCTCCGGACACATCCACCGTCACGCCGGCGGAGGAAATGCTGTCCACCACGGATCGCGGGCCGGAAATCCGGATCAGATTTTCGTCCATGCTCAGATCACCCACCACATAGCCCTCGGCGGGAGTACCGGTGGTGTGGGCCTGGAGCACACGCTGGATGCTTTTTACCTCCTCCACCTCCACACGCACATTCTCGATGCTTCCCTTGATGCTCTCCAGCCGGCTGCTGTACCTGGCGGAGCTTAAGGAGATCGCGATCGTGCCAGAGGAGGTAAGGTCATTGAAATCCGCTGCTGCCACGATGTCCGAGCTCTGCATCGAATCCACGATGGAGCGCTGTCCCGTGACCGTGACCACGGGGATCGAATCCGTTTCGTCCAGCACCCTGTACACACGGTTGCTCTCCGTGATCAGCTCCGTGTTGGAAAGCCGCACAGGCACATTGATGAAGCGCCTTGTGGACACCGGATCGTTCATATTCACCACCACCATCCAGATGAATACGGCAGAGATGATGGAGAGCAGCTTCAGTCCGAGATTTTTTGTGAGGAGATCCTTAAGCTTCATGGGAATCCTCCTCCGGGTCTGTCTGCCGGCCTTCCTCTGCCGGGACTTTCTCTGTCGGCTTTCCCTGGCCCGGCCTTTCCGGCTGCTTCATTATCCCCATAATCGACCACTTCTTTTTTTCCTGCACCTGCGGCTTATCCTGGATCCGCACCAGCTCCTCATGCAGCGCGTCGCCATCCAGATTCCGTCGGATTTCCCCCTGACAGGCCACGGAAATCTGGCCTGTTTCCTCGGACACAATGATCGTCAGCGTGTCCGTGACCTCGGAAAGCCCCAGGGCGGCACGATGCCTGGTGCCCAGATCCTTGGAGATATCCATGTTTTCCGAAATGGGAAGATAACAGGTGGCCGCCCGCACCCTGTCCTGATCGATGATCACAGCCCCGTCATGAAGCGGGGTGTTCTTTTCGAAGATATTCAGCAAAAGCTGGGAGGTGACCACGGCATCGATGGCGATGCCCGTCAGCTCATAGGCCTGAAGGGTCTGCTGTCTGGCCATCACGATCAGCGCGCCGGTCCTTGCCCTGGACATTTCCTGGCAGGCCCGGATGATTTCAAAGATCGTCTTATCGGAAAAGCGCCCTTCCTCCCCTTTGCGCAGATCACCCACGGAGGCCAGAAAGGAATTGCGCCCCAGCGTGTCCAGCGCGCGCCGCAGCTCCGGCTGCAGCACGACCACGATGCCTATGGTGGCCACGGAAAAGACACGCTGTCCAAGCCAGAGGATCGTGGACATATTGAAGATCGTGGCGATCGCGAAAAAAACAAGGATGACCAGAAGGCCCTTCAGCAGATTCCAGGCTCTGGTATCCTTGATCCAGACCAGCAGGCGATAGGTCAGCACGGCAATGATGATCACTTCCACCACATCCGTCCAGCGGATCAGCGTGGGGATATGCAGATTGTCGAAAAGAAAATCAAACAGTCCGAAGAGGCTGGGCGGCTGCATCATCTGCCCCCCCTCCCGTCATAGTCTCTGAGGCTCTCCAGCGCAGATCTGGCTTCCCTTCCCTCGCTGTACCGGGAACGGCTCTCGCGCTCCGGCAGCTCCTGCGCCGAAGAAAAGCTCCTTCTGGAGGCGGATCTTCCGCCATGATTCTGCGGACGCTTATAGGCAGGCACCTCGTCAGCCGCATAATCTCTTTCTCTGGGCGTGTGGATCTTCTTGATCTGCGGATCCCTCAGGGGCACGCTGATCTTCGGCAGCGCCCGGACATAATAGTAGTATTCATCATCCTCAAACTGGACATTTTCAGCCCGTTTATAATCCACATTAAAGGCAAAAAACTGGATCACAAAAGCGATCAGCCCGCAGAAAACCGAGGAAAGCAGCGCGCCCGGCACATTCAGGCCTGTTTCATAGACGAGGTCGCCGATCAGATGGACCACCACATCCGTGATCACGCCGGCCACGATCGCGATGCTCCAGGAAAAATCCAGCGGCAGGCGGCGCAGGAAATAGACCAGAAGCGCTGTCAGCATAAAGGCGCCGATCGTGACCATCATGGCCTTATCCTCGATCAGCCCGTCAAGACAGAAACGCACACGGGCAAGCATGTCCTCTGAGGCGGCGCTGGTCAGAAAAGCGGCGCTCGTATGGAGATAGCCGATAAAGGAATACACTGCCACGCCGCAGGCCAGTGCCAGAAAGGACCCCATCGTCCCCAGAAGGCCCGCAGCCAGCGGCATCACATAGGGAATATGCAGGATAAAGGCCAGGGGAGTCAGCAGGACGAACACCGCATCCTTCGGTGTGAACCGAAAATAAAGCAGATACATCACGATAAACAGCGCGAAGGTCACGATAGCGGCTTCCATCGACAGTTCGTAGAGATGCAGCAGAATAAACACGCCGGCCACGACCAGCGTGAAATTCAGCGGCAGCAGCGCGCTCACCACACTCACCAGCAGCACGATCGGGATGCTCGTCAGCCTGCTCATATAAGGCAGCACATGATTGATCAGCAGAAAGGTCGTAAGCGCCAGAAAAAACCGGAGCACCGGCACGATCCAGGCTTCATACCGACCGAAGAGTGCGCTGATATAGGATTTTAATTCCAAAAGCCTGGCATAAAGCCGTTCAGTCTCCGTCATATAAATCGCCAAGCCTCGTCAGGCCCTGATAATAGGCCCTGAGGCTTTTTCTCGCTTTCTTAAACCTGAGAACCGCGGAGATGTATGTTCCGATCTCCAGGATCACTATATAGATCACATAAATTCTCAGGATCTCCCATCCTTTCTCCACCAGATCCATCTCATAGACCTCCTGGAGCAGGATATCAAAATTCGCAAAAATGATCAGGCTGAAGCCTACCAGAAAAGCCAGCGTCCCGCAGACAAGGCCCTTCAGCAGCTCCCATGCGATAAAATCTCCGTGAAAGAAGCCGCCCGCCGCCAGCGCTCGTTTTTCTTCTCTTTTTTCGAAGGCGGCAAGCCGGGTCATCAGCATGACCCTTTCCGGATCGACCATTACTGCAGGAACCTCATTTTCGGGCTTTCCTTCGAAGGCTTCTTCTCAGGCGCCTTTTTCTGCGGCAACGCGGAATTCAGCACATTCACCATCTCTTCCTTGCACTTCGCGCAGTAGCGACCGCTGGCAATGGGCGTCCCGCACTTTTCGCAGGTGATCCCGGTGCCGACGGAGGAGGAGAACTCCAGCCTTTCCTCCCTCACCCACTGCTGCAGCTGTGCCAGCTCAACCTCGCACGCCTCGGCCACCTTGGTGATGTTCGCGCCCTTATTCTCATCGATATATTTTTTTACCTTCTGGAAAAGCTCCTCTTCCTTTGCCTTGCAGTCGGGACAGATCTGCGGTCCAACCACATAGTTAAACAGTCTTTTGCATCTCCTGCAGTTTTTTACATTCATCCTCTTATCCTCCTCTGTTTCCGGCTGCTGAAAACCCGGACAATTCGTTCCAACTATACTCAGTGCATCAGATGATACAGGCGTCAAAGGTGATTCCCGGGTCCTCCCGCGGCAGCTGCGCAGACGAAGCTGATCTCCTTTACCCCCTTTTCCCTTAAAACGGATGCCACCGCATCCACCGTGGCACCGGTGGTAAAAATATCGTCAACAATCAATACTTTTGTCCATTTTACACTATTCCGCGTTATCTTAAAAGCCTTTTTTAGCGCTGCGGCTCTTTCCTGCTCACCCATCCGCTTGGCGGCAGCGGTGGCCGACGCTCTGGTCACGAGGGCGGCATCGATGTCAAACCCCAGTCGTTTTCCCAGCCCCCGGGCGATCAGCTCGGCCTGATTATAGCCGCGTTTTTTCTGTTTCTCCGGATGCATCGGCACGGGGATCAGCACCTGCGGCCTTATGCTCAGAATCCATCGTCCCAGACCCTTTGCCAGCTCCGCCGAAAAATAGTCCGCATACTCCTGCCTGCCGTCATTTTTCATGCGGTACATCGCCGTGACCACGGTGGGATAGAAAAATAAGCTTCTTCCGCAGTCAAAGCTGTGCTCCTTTTCCCTGCAGGCAGAACAGTATTCCTCCTCTTCGGCTGCGGGCCTGCCGCATTTTAAGCAGAAGGGCTCCTTTATCCTTTTCGGATGTCCGCTGCACTCCGGACAGACCATATCCCCGAAGGGCACGGGCTTGTCGCAGACGGGGCATCTTCGCGGAAACAGCAGATCCAGCAGCGTTTCAGGCTTTATGCCGTATTTCTTTTTTATCCGCATCCGTATTCCGTCTTTCCCCGCAGATCCATTTCCTTCAGCTTTTCCTTCAGATCCGTGTGCCTTCCCTGATCCGTATGCTCCACCATTGCCCTGATCTGCTCCCTGCTGCCCAGAAGCACTGCGCATTTTTTTGCCCTGGTCACGCCCGTGTAAAGCAGTTTCCTGGTCATCAGGAGCGAGGGACCGGCTAATAGCGGCATCAGCACAGCGGGATATTCGCTTCCCTGGGACTTGTGAATGGTCACTGCATAGGCCAGCTCCAGCTCGGATACGCCGGAAAAGGGATAGACTACTCTTCTCCCCTCGTCAAATTCTACCTTCAGCGTCTCGGAAAAACGGTTGATCGAAATGATCCTTCCCATATCCCCGTTAAAGATCCCGCTGCCGGAATCGATCACGATTCCCTTTAAGCCCTCTGTTTTCCATTCCAGATCGTAATCGTTTCTGATCTGCATCACCTTATCGCCGACGCGAAATACGCCGTTTTCCGTCTGCAGCTCTGCTTTCCCCTCTGCCGGAGGGTTTAACGCCTGCTGAAGGACTTCGTTTAAACGGACCGAACCCAGCGGGCCCTTCTTCATCGGGGTAAGCACCTGCAGCTCGAGAGGGTCAGCGCCCACATAGGGCGGCAGCTTATCGCGGATCAGCAGGACAAGATGCCCGAGGATCACATCGACCCTGTCTCTGGGCAGGAAGAAAAAATCCCTGCTCTGATTATCCAGCACAGGCATTTCCCCGCTGTTTATCCTGTGCGCATTCTGAA
Source organism: uncultured Lachnospiraceae bacterium (assembly GCA_946621895.1). The sequence goes on from CAMOOZ010000189.1 coordinate 10,896, forward strand.
CGATCCCGGAATCCGCGGCCTGTCTGTGGATATGGCGAAGGCGAAGCGCCGAAAACACGCCGGAATCCAGCAGATCCTTTAACACCTCTCCGGCACTCACACTGGGGAGCTGATCCGCATCCCCGACCATGATCAGGTGCATCCCCGGGGTCACAGCCCTTAACAGCGCATAGAAAAGAAAGATATCCACCATGCTCATCTCATCGATGATCAGCACATCAC
>CAMOOZ010000190.1 GCA_946621895.1 uncultured Lachnospiraceae bacterium
ATTGGTCTTGGTCTTCTGACCCCTGACCGGCAGGCTCTTTCTGTGACGAATGCCGCGATAACAGCCGATCTCCTGGAGGCGCTTGATATTCAGAGCCACCTCCCTGCGGAGGTCACCTTCCACCATATAGCCTTCCTCCACTACATCGCTGATCCGCTTAACCTCTTCGTCGGTCAGCTCCCTGCAGCGGGTATCCGGGTTCACCTTGGCGGCAGTCAGGATCTTATTCGCACTTGTCCTCCCGATGCCGTAAATATAGGTGAGTCCGATCTCTACACGCTTGTCTCTCGGTAAATCAACACCAGCAATACGCGCCATAACTGAAAAAACCTCCCTTATCCCTGGACCTGTTTATGCTTCGGATTCTCGCAGATAACCCGAATCTTACCTTTTCTCTTAATGATCTTGCATTTCTCGCAGATCGGTTTTACTGAAGCACGAACCTTCATGGCAATATTACCTCCCTTCAAAAACGGCAACCGCCATTATAACACGAGCTTTTCGGACTTTGCAACAGTTTATTTATCTCTCCAGATGATCGTTCCCTTGGTCAGATCATAGGGAGAAAGTTCCAGCGTCACCTTGTCCCCAGGAAGAATGCGGATAAAATTCTGCCTGAGCTTTCCGCTGATATGGGCCAGCACTCTGTGGCCGTTTTCCAGCTCCACCTGAAACATCGTATTGGGCAGCTTTTCCACTACCCTTCCTTCAATCTCAATGACATCCGCCTTGGACATGTGACTACGGAACCTTCCTTTCCTCTTTTTTACTCCATGTCTTTACGCCATTCCCTGATGGAGCAACTGATCTCCTCGTCTGTGATCATGCCCTCCTCCAGCCTTCTTCGCATTTCCGCGCCAAGTCCGCCGGCCGTGGGCTGAAGATGGATAAAATTCTTTTTCTTCGGCGCTTCCTTCGGATGGCTTTTCCCATCGCTTAAGAATGCGCGCCCTTCCGTCAGCCCGATTACGAGATAGGGCTTTCCCTTATCATGCCCGGCTTTGGACACGGCAAAATTCCCGGTCTTTAATTCCATTTCTCTACCATTCCGAGTGCATCTGAGGAATGTGTGCTTATATTCCGCTTTCCTGATGCATGCGGCGCCGGCCGTGGCCAGAAGCAGCGAAGCTGCGCTTCAAAGCGTTAACAGTTCCGGTTCACCCTCCGTGATCAGCAGCGTGTTTTCATAATGCGCTGCAGGGCTTTTGTCCCTGGTGGTAACGGTCCAGCCGTCCTCCTCAGAAAAATCCACCTCGAAGCCGCCAAGACTCACCATCGGCTCCACTGCAAGGGTCATTCCCTTCTCCAGCCTGATCCCTCTTTTCCGCTGCCGGAAATTCGGTATAACAGGATCCTCGTGAAGCTTCTTTCCGATGCCGTGTCCGGTCAGATCCCGGATGATGCCATAACCCCTCGGTGTCAGGTAATCATCGATCGCTGCAGAGATATCATGAATATAATTTCCGGCCAGAGCCTGTTTGATTCCCTGAAAGAAGCTTTCCTTTGTATCCCGGATCAGGCGCTCCGCCTCAGCGCGTCCATTTCCCGCAATATAGCTTCTTGCAGCATCGGAATGATAGCCGGCGTAAATCAGTCCCGTATCCAGGCTGACAAGATCGCCTTCCTTCAGAAATCTCTTCGGACTCGGGATCCCGTGAACCACCTCTTCATTTATGGACACGCAAACCGCTGCAGGATATCCCTGATAGTTCTTAAAATTCGGAATCCCTCCCATCTTCAGGATCCACTCTTCTCCTCTCGCGCTGATCTCCTGCGTGGAGATCCCGGGAACGATCAGCTCCGAAAGCCGTTGATGCACCTCTGCCAGCCTTTTCCCGGATTCCCGCATGAGCCTGATCTCACGGGGAGATTTTATCGAAATCATTTTAGCCGAGAATGGCCACAATTTCGGAAAAAACATTATCCAGGCCGATCGTCCCGTCTATTTCCTTCAGGACTCCTCTTTCCTTGTAAAAGTCAAGAAGCGCCTCGGTCTGCTCGTGATAGACCTTCAAACGATTCGCCACCGTCTCCGGCTTATCATCATCCCGGAGGATCAGTCCCGAACCGCAGACATCGCAGAAGCCCTGCTTTTTCGGCGGAACATTCACCACATGGTAAGTGGCTCCGCATTTGGGGCAGGCTCTCCTGCCGCCCATTCGCTGAATGATCACCTCATCGGGAACTTCCACATCGATCGCGAAGTCGATCTTATCGCCCAGTTTCTTTAATTCGTCCTCCAGCACCTGCGCCTGGGGGATCGTCCTTGGAAAACCGTCCAGCACATAGCCGTTCTTACAGTCCGCCTGCGCCACACGGTCCAGCAGGATCCTTACGGTCAGATCATCGGGCACAAGCTTTCCGGCGTCCATATATGTCTTCGCCTCAAGCCCGAGCTTTGTGCCCTCTTTAAGGTTTGCCCGGAAAATATCCCCTGTGGACACATGGGGAATCCCGTATTTCTCAGCAATTTTCTTTGCCTGCGTTCCCTTGCCCGCTCCGGGCGCACCAAGCATCACAATTTTCATCTGCATTCCCCCTGCGCCCGGAGCGTGATCCGAGGCGCGCCCAACATCACAATCTTCATCTGTCTTCCCCCCTGCGCCCGGAGCGTTATCCGTGACGCACCTGATTGTATTGCTTTCATCTTATCACCGTCTGCGCCCGGCACATGATCCGGGGTGCAGACGGCATTACCGCTTTCCTACGGCTTTTCTTTGCATCCGGCGATCGATCCGGGACATACCCGGCATCATATCCCGGCTCCTCAGTCGTTCAGAAAGCCCTTGTAGTTATAGGTGGCCATCTGGGATTCGATCTGCTTGATCGTTTCCAAAATGACACTGACGATGATGATCAGGCTGGTCCCGCCGAAGCTGACGCTTGCGTGGAAGACTCCGTTGAAAAAGTAAGGGAGAATGCCCACGATGGTCAGACCGACGGCGCCGATGAAAATGATGTAATTCAAAAT
>CAMOOZ010000191.1 GCA_946621895.1 uncultured Lachnospiraceae bacterium
ACGGGGGATCCCTTTCCCAGGGCCAGCGGCAGCTGCTGGCCATTGCCCGGGCCACCGTGGCCAATCCACCGGTGCTGATTTTGGATGAAGCCACCCCCTCCATCGACACACTGACCGAGCAGGTGGTGCAGGAGGGCATGGATAATCTGATGCACGGCAGAACGACCTTTGTGATCGCCCACAGGCTCTCCACGATCCGCAACAGCGACCTGATCGTGGTGCTGGAGCAGGGGCGGATCCTGGAAAAGGGCACCCATGAGGAGCTGATCGAAAAGCGGGGAAGGTATTATCAGCTGTATACCGGGGTAAAGGGGTGAGGTACGGATGAAGCGCCAGGCCAAGAAAATGATCAAGTTTTATGAATATCATCTTGGGAATAACCGTCTGGTGGGGAATGACGCGCTGGGGGGGTATTCCGAAGAGGTGCCCAGATGGTATAAGCTGCAGGCGGAGGTCTACGACAGCTTAAAGCACCATCAGCTGGCGGGAGAGGAAGAAAAAGAAGAAGCGCAGGAGGGCGGAGGCACCTTCTGGCAGGCTGATGATTATGAGGCGGGTGAGCGCCTTGCAGAGGGAGACTGGGATAAATATGTGGCGGAGCACGATATCTTTCTGCCTTCGCAGGCGCAGTCGGACATCGAGTCGTTAAAGAAGCAGGGACTATTGTAAAAGCATTATGAGTAAAGCATTTTCCCCGGCAGCCCTTGCGGAGTGCCGAAGCTATGAACGAAATGAGGTCCGGGCAGCGCTGGAAAAGGTCATCGCCCTTGCGGGCGGCCTGGACTGGGTAAAGCCCGGCATGCGGATCGCCCTGAAGGCGAATCTGATCGCCGGCGGAGAACCGGAAAAGGCGATCACCACCCATCCCGCCGTGCTGGCGGAGCTATGCCGGATATTAAAGGAAAGGGGCGCGGCGGGCGTTGTCGGGGATTCCCCCGGAGGCGTTTTTACGGAGGGCTTTGTGGGCTCCATCTACCGCCGTTCAGGCCTGACGATCTGCCTGGAGGCGGGTGGGGAGCTGAACGGCGATTTTTCTACGGAGCAGCGGGAGAATCCGGAGGGAAAGGCGGCAAGGCTTCTGGACTGCACCTCCTGGATCTTTTCCTGCGACGGTCTGATCAATGTCTGCAAGCTGAAGACGCATGGCATGATGAATTTTTCCGGCGCTGTTAAAAATCTTTTTGGCACCGTTCCCGGGACGATCAAGCCGGAATATCATTTCCGCTATCCCGAGGTATCGGCCTTTGCGGATATGCTGATCGATATCGATGAGTTTTACCGGCCGGCGCTCAATATCATGGATGCCGTAGTGGGGATGGAGGGAAACGGGCCCACAGCCGGAAAGCCCCGGGAGGTCGGCTGCCTGATCGCGTCCGTGTCGCCTTACAGCCTGGATCTGCTCGCGGCAGGGCTGATCGGCCTTACCGCGGCGGATGTGCCCACGCTCGAGGCGGCGGCCAAACGGGGGCTTGCACCGGAAGAGCTTTCGGAGCTTCCCCTGCTGGGAGATCCGGCGTCCTCCTTTATGATCGCGGATTACGACCTGATCCGGGAGAGGAGGAGCCTGAAATTTGCCGGGAAGGGGCCTTTGGGCAGGCTTAAGGGGGCGATCTTCGGGAAGGTCATGGAGACCAGGCCGAAGGCGGACGCTTCCTGCATCGGGTGCGGGAAATGCGCCGGGGTATGCCCCGCAAAGGCAATCGTGATGCGGGGGAAAAGACCGGATATCCGCAGGGAAAAATGCATTAAATGCTTCTGCTGTCAGGAGTTCTGCCCGGTGGGGGCGATGAAGGTGCACCGCACGCTGCCCGCGCGGCTGCTGCAGAAAAGCGGGGCGGGAAAAAAGAGATGAGCAGGAGACGGGCGGAATAGAAAGAAAATGGAGTTGAGTGCGCGAAGAAAGCTTTTTGATGATGTTTTCGATATTTTCTCCATGCTGGTGGGAAGCAATGTGGCCCTGTATGACGCAAGGGAAAGGCTGACCCGGTTTTCCCCCGCCATTGTGGAGGAGCTGGCGCTGCCGGGGGAATACATTCCGGATGGCGTCTATAACTGGATGAACTATATCCATCCGGCCGACAAAAACGCCTATGAGCGGGTGATGGAGGAAATGCTCGGACTAAAGCGGATGACCTATGACCTGAACTACCGGGTCCGGAAAAAGGATGGCAGCTATACGGAATATCGCATGGTGGGCGGAGTCATCCGGGATCTGGACGGCAGTCCCGGCATCGTGGGCGGCCTGATGCTGGAGGCCTCCGCGGAAAAGCTTACGGACAGGGTCACGGGGCTCCCGAATCAGGAGCAGTTTTTTGAGGATCTGGTCCTTCAGCTTTCCCAGGGGAATCAGAAGGGCCTGCTGCTTTTGGGCTTCGGAAGGCTTTCCCATATCAATGAGGTTTACGGCTATGGCTACGGCAGCAGGGTGCTTTATCAGGTGGCCAGAGAGGTGGAAAAGGTGGTCCGGGGCATCGGCCGGGTGTACCGGATGGAGGGCTCCAGGTTCCTGATCCTGACGGACACGGATTTCAGGGAAACGGAGATCCTCTATGAAACGATCCGGGAGGCCCTGAAAAGCGGCATTGTGGAGGAGGACATCCGGCACAACCTGCTGACCTACGGGGGCTATCTCTCCTTGTCCGAGAGCGCGAGAGAGCAGGAACGGACGATCTATGACTGCCTGCTGCAGGCCTGCGACGAATCCAGGTATTTCAGCCGCGGAGATCTGATCTCCTACCACGGCAGCCGCCTGAAGGATGAGGGGGAGACGGTCTCCTTAAAGCGTTCCGTGGAGCTGATCCATGCGCTGCGGGAGAGCATGCTGAGGGATTTTGAAGGCTTCTATCTGCTCTATCAGCCCGTGTTTTCCGCGTCGGGAAAGGAGCTTAAAGGCGCCGAAGCGCTGCTTCGCTGGAAAAACGACCGATTCGGCCGGGTTCTTCCCGGCGCCTTTCTGCCGGAGATCGGCCAGGATAAGCTCTTTGCAGCCCTGGGGGAGTGGATTTTGAAAAAGGTGATGCTGGACGGCAGGGAGTTTATCCGGAAAAAGCGCGACTTCATGCTGATGGTCAATATCTCCCCGGGGCAGCTGCAGCCCTCCTATTTCGCGGATGATGTGGCGGAGCTGGCGAGACAGGCGGATTTCCCCCCGGGCAATCTCTGCCTTGAGTTTACCGGCGAGTGCCGGGTGCGCCTGGATCCGGAAACGATGGAGACCCTTGCCCAGCAGCTGCATGAAAAGGGCCTGCGGGTGGGCATTGATGATTTCGGCCGGGGGAATAACTGGCTTCTGACCTTCCGGGGAATGCGGCCGGATTTTGTGAAATTCCATCGGGATCTGGTCACCTCCATGGAAAGCAGCCAGAAGGACAGAAAGATCCTCAGGCATCTGACGGAGCTGGTGGATGACTGCGGGGTGGAGGTTTTTCTGAAGGGGGTGGAAACAGAGGGGATGAAGAATGCCTTAAGCGCCTGCCCGGTCACGGGCATGCAGGGCTATCTCTTTTCCGCGCCCGTGTTTTTTGATGAAATAGAGGAGCTGGAAGAAGTTAACTGATATGCTGCAGAAAACGCTGATCACAGAAGACGGGGAGGAGCTGAGAAATTATCTCCTGGAGCTGAAGTATGATCCGGACTACCGGAATGCCTCGGACCGGGTGGTGTTTTTCAGCGACCAGAACGAGGAGAAGGGGCATCTGCGGGAACGCACCGCGCTGATCCGGGAGATCCTGCCGGAGATAAAGATCATCGGGATGACGATGCCCCCCGACAGGATGCTGACGGATTATGCGGATGACGCGCCGCGGGCCGGTTATTCCTTCCTGCTGTTTGAACGGTCTGCCGCCACGCTTTATGCCTATGACTGCAGTGAGATCACGCCGGAGGAGGCGGGGAAGAGCTTAAGAAGAGAGCTTCGCTATACGGAGCATGTGGCCGGCGTCCTGCTTTTTTCCGCCGGCGTGGAAAAGGAGATCGACCGTTTTCTGCTGAAGCTTTCCCATGACGGGATTTCCGATGTTCCCCTGCTGGGCGCACAGGCGGGGGCAGCTGTTTCCGCGTCCCTGTGCGGGGACTTCGGCATCCGGGACCATTATATCGTTGCGGTGGTGTTTAAGGGCCGCGCCCTCAGAATGTATTATCATTATGACTGCGGCTGGAAGCCCATCGGCAAATCCATGACCATCACCGGGCTTAAGGATAATTACTGCGTCTCCACGATCGACGGGGAGCCGGCTGCCTCCATCTATGAGAAATACCTGGGGGTCAGTCCGGATGAGTATTTTGTGGATAATGTCCGGGAGTTTCCGCTGATGGTAAAGCGGGGGGAATATCAGGTGGTGCGGCTGCCCTCGGCCTGTGATGAAGCCGGCTGCCTGCAGTTCTTTTCCCGCGTGGAGGAGGGGGAGAGCGTCCGGCTTTCCTACGGCAATCCCAGAAGGCTCATCGAGGAGACCGGCCATTATGCCGAAGCCATCCGTACCTTTGACCCGCAGGCGGTTTTCCTGATCATCTGTGAGAACAGGGTCCGTTTCCTGGGACGGGAGGCGGCCGGGGACATCGGGTCCTACCGCGCCTTTCTGCCTGACCTGGCATGGACCAGGGGCTTTGCCGCGATCATGATGGATAATAACGGCGGGGGCATTGTCAATGCCTCGATCCTCTCCGTGGGCTTCAGGGAGGGGGTCTCCAGCGGACAGGAGCGTTCCCGCCTTGCTTCCATTCCCGGAACGGTCCTGAAAAAGGGCATGATCCCCCTTGATCAGCGGCTGGCCATGTTTCTGGAGCAGACCACCAGGGAGTTAGAGGAGATGGCCTCCGCCGCGGAAAGCGCCAATGCCGCGAAAACGGATTTTCTCTCCCAGATGTCCCATGAGATCCGTACCCCGATCAACGCGGTGCTCGGGATGAACGAGATGATCCTGCGGGAAAGCGATAACAAAAGCGTGCTGAAATACGCGGAGAATGCGCATCAGGCAGGCCTTACGCTGTTAAACATCATCAGCGATATTCTGGATTTCTCCAAGATCGAAGCGGGAAAAATGGAGATCACACCCTATGATTACGAGTTGGCCTCGCTGATCAATGATCTGGTAAACCTGATCGCCTTAAGGGCAGAGGAGAAGGGGTTAAAGTTTACCGTCCGGGTGGATCCCGCCACGCCGCGCCTGTTAAAGGGCGATGAGATCCGGGTGAAGCAGATCATCACCAATCTTTTGACCAATGCGGTCAAGTACACGGAAAAGGGCGAGATCACGCTGGAGGTGGGCTTTGAAAAGGCCGCCTGGGCAGGAGAGATCGAGCTGAAGGTCAGCGTGAAGGACACGGGCTCCGGCATCCGGCAGGAAAACCTGCATAAGCTTTTTGAGGCCTTTAACCGGATCGATGAGAAACGGGCCAGAAGGATCGAGGGTACAGGCCTGGGGATCAATATCACGGAACAGCTGCTCAGGCTGATGGGCAGCAGGCTTGTGGTCCACAGCATCTACGGAAGCGGCTCGGGGTTCTCGTTTTCCTTAAGGCAGGAGGTCCGGGACTGGGACGGCATCGGGGAATACGGTGCCTCACTGCAGCGCGCGGGTGCCGGCCTGGCCGCAAAACGGGGCGGCTTTACCGCGCCGGAGGCCAGGATCCTCGTGGTGGATGACGCGCCGATGAATCTGGCGGTGATCTCTGGGCTGCTGAAGCGCACCAGGATCCAGGTGGACACGGCCACCGGCGGCCGCGAGTGTCTGGAGCGGTTTAACGGACAGTCCTATGATATGCTCTTTCTGGATCACAGAATGCCGGAAATGGACGGCCTCGAGACCCTTAAGGCGCTGAAGGAGCGCTTCCCGGAGAGAATGGAGGGCCTGCCCGTGATCTCACTGACGGCGAATGCGGTGGCGGGCGCCAGGGAGGAGTATCTGAATGCCGGCTTTACGGATTATCTGACAAAGCCCGTGATGTCCGCGGAGCTGGAGGGCGTGCTGGAAAAGTATTTGCCCGCGGAAAAGCGCTGTGCGGAAGGCGGGGAGAATAAAGCTCCGGAAAACGGACAGGCTGCGCTGCCGGAGGCGGCCGGATCCGTTCCGGAGACGGAGAAATCGCTGCCGGAGGGGCTGTTTGCGCTGAAGCTTCTGCATACGGACAAGGGCATTGCCTTCTGCGGCGGCATTGAGGAATATCTCTCCGCGCTGGCGATATATGCTTCCTCCATTCAGGAAAGGGCCATGGAGCTGGAGGAATGCTATGGCAGGGAGGATCTGGAGAATTACGGGATAAAGATCCATGCGTTAAAGACCATGACAGGCTCCGTGGGAGCCACGGAGCTTTCCGACCTGGCAAAAAGCCTGGAGGATGCGGCGAGGGAAAAGGATATCGCCGCGATCAGCGCCGGGCATGAGGTCTTTCTCGGGCTTTACCGGGGGATGGAAAAGCCGCTGTCGGATATCCTGGGAAGGAAAAGCGCGGATCAGGCAAACGAAACTCATCTGCCGGGTAAAAAGCTGATTTTGCTGGTAGACGATGACAGGGACTTCCAGCTGCTCTGCAAGGGCTGGCTGAAGAAGGATTACAGCGTGGACACGGCGGATTCCGGTCCCGAGGCGTTGATCTATCTGAAGGAGACGATGCCCGATCTGATCCTGCTGGATTTTGCGATGCCGGGCATGAGCGGCGCGGAGACGCTGGCGCGGATCAGGGAAAACGAGGCCACGGCCGGGGTGCCCGTGGTCTTTCTGACAGGAGCGGAGGACGGGGAGAGCGCAAAAAAGGCGGAAAGCCTGCATCCCCAGGGATATCTCTTAAAGAGCATCGGGAAAAGAGCGCTGCTTTCCGGGATAGCGGGATTTCTGAACCGCTGATGGGTGTTTTCCGGCTGAGCATGCGGGAAACAGGTCAGCGCGGTGGCGCTGTCTGCCCGGACAGGCATCGGAGCTAACGGCGGGAAAGGGATCTGTGCAGGATGCTTTCCGTGAAGAAACGGCGGAGGGCGTCCAGCAGCTCCTCCTTGGGCATGGACTTGAGCAGATATCCGTCCGGCTTTTTGCTCAGGATCTTCATCACGCTTTCCCGGTCGTTTTTCCCGGTCAGAAAGATGATCGGGATCTGATAGGTGCCCGGATTTTTCCGGACATGATCCATGATCTCGTATCCGTCCATCCCGGGCATTTCATAGTCCAGCAGGATCAGATCGGGGCGGAAGCGGTTCAGGTAGAAGAGGGCTTCCGTGCCGGAACGGACGGGGTCCACCCGATAATATTCCTGCAGCCAGTCATGCATGATCACCAGAAAATCAGGGTCATCGTCAATGACCAGAATGGATTTCCTGCGCTGGTACTCCTCCTGCCTGCCGTAAAAGCCGCGGATATCCTCGGCGATCCTCGCCGTGTTGATGGGTCGGGTATAATATTTCAGCACACGGTGGTCCCTGTCCAGCTTTTTCATTTCTTCGACGATCTCCTCATCCCCGATGACCAGAAGGATCTTATGGTCATCCCGGCAGAGCTCGGAAAGATAACGGAGGATCAGCTCGGATTTAGCGGAGATCTCGGTGGGGTAGTAAAGCAAAATGTCCCCATCGAAGCGGTGGAAGGAGATCGTGTCGATCTCCTCCGGCAGCCGCAGTGCCAGAAAATGCTCGGATTCCAGATTGTTTACAATGGCCTGCCCAAGGAATCCGGGATTCCCCTCGATGAACAGAATGCTTTTCAATGCATGATCGTTTTCCATCTGAAAGCTCACTCCAGCACCTTTCGGATCGTCTCCCAATCCGCGTGCTTTAAGGCATATTCTATCCGCCTCATTTTCTCTGCAGTCTCTTCCTCCAGCGCGTAATCCCGCAGGGAGTTTAAGATCATCAGGATATTATCCCCGTCATAAAGCCTTGCGCAGTCGGAGATCGCGCTGAAGGCTTCCTCCAGCACGCTGCGGGAAATGGGGGGAAGGGAAACCGTTTCCGCCCTCGGGGGCTGCTCCGTTTTTTCCCCGCGCAACGGCGCAAGGGACTGATCGAAAGCTCTGTACTGCGCAAGGAGGGAGGGGGTAAGGCTTTTTAAGGTATCAAACTGCCCCTGCTTTGCCGCATATTCCAGTCCTGCCGCCATATCGGAAAGCTTTCCCGCCCCCACCAGTCTGGCGATGCTTTTCAGGGAATGCACCCGCAGGGCATACATGGAAAAATTGGAACTGTTGTAGAACTCTTCGATCTCCTTCGCCTTTTCCGGGATCGAGGAGGCAAAGACCTTCAGCGCGCCCAGATAATCCCCGGCCGTTTCACAGTATTCAATGCCGGCAAGCGGGTCGATCCCTTCCACCCGCAGCAGGAAATCCGGCAGCTCCTCCGCCTTTTGCTGCAGCTCCTGCCGCTTTTCCTCGTCCTTTTTCCGGCGCAGCTCCGGATCCTCGGAAAGATAGGTGGAGATCACCTCGGAGATCTCCCCCGGACCGATGGGCTTGATCAGCACATCGGCAAACCCCGCGGCCTTATAGAGATTGATATTCCTGCGGGCATCCTCGGTGGTATGGCATACCACCGGGACCTCACGCCCTGTTCTGCGGAAGTGTTCCTTGAGCTTTAAGAGCGTGTCCACGCCGTCGATATCCGGCATCCTGTGATCCAGCAGGATCAGGTCATACTCCTTTTCCTGACAGAGCTTCAGGCATTCCTGCCCTCCGCCGGCAATATCGGATTCCACCCCTCCCGAGGCCAGGAGGGAGGAAAGGATCATGCAGTTAATGGGAACATCATCCACGATCAGCACCCGGGCATGACGGGCTTCGGAAGACATAGGC
>CAMOOZ010000192.1 GCA_946621895.1 uncultured Lachnospiraceae bacterium
TCAATATGGCATTAAGCTGGGAGCGGGGAAATCTGTTGGCATGGGAAGCGTTTTGCTGAAATTGGATAAGGTGTATCTGCGGAAACTGGACACGGTGGAAGTGCGTATAAATGCTGAGGATGTTACCGACAACTGGAAGAATAATGCCTGCGATGATGAAGGGCTTTTTGAGGATACAGCCGTGCTGAAAATGTTGGATCTGAATTCTTTAGGAGAAGGGGAAAGGGCAGGTTATCTTCATGTAAATCCAGATGATGAAGGCTTCCAGTGGTTTTCGGAGAATAGAAAAGCTTATCATATGGAAAGAACAGGAGAATTGAATTTGCAAAGGCCTGAAAACGCTGCCAGGAGCCGCAAACAAATCAAGTACCGGAAGTTCATGAAACCTGTTGAAAAGGAACTTGGAAATAATGAATAGGTTCTCTGAGCGATGGAATTAATGCGGCATTAAGCGAAGGATTGACAGGCATATGAGGCAAATGAAGCTCTGAATGATGCAGAAAATGGTATTTGTTCAGTACCCCAGACAAACGAATCAAATATGAATGGGGAACTTGCTAACCGGGCAGATTTAATTCATTTGTCTGGGGTTGCCAAGACGCGAATTTTTCTCGCTTTAGCGAGAAAAATGATGTCATGGCCGTCCACATGAATAAATAGCGAAGAGAATTGTGAATGGGTGCTGAACAGATAACATAAATTAGTTCTGCTTTCCTTTTGAAGAAATCGTTCTTTTACTACTATGAAATGATAACTTTCATATGTTTTGGGAGCATTCCCATGGGGGGTTATGTTACACGCCCTTTTTTAAAGACAGCCCATTCCCCGTTTTTTCTGATTACAGTCTCCGAAACTGAAACATATGTGCATTTCCTGTCCTTGTGGATACGCGCTCGATACCAGGATCATGCGCTGTCCTATACTTGTACTGCCACAGGGCATCTTCAAATACTCCACTATAATACCCCGCCAAAATGTTAATTATTATGGACAAAAATTATAATATGATTAGAATAATGAACAAAGGGGCCAAATGCGATGGAGAGAAAACCAAACAAAACACCTATCCTGCCAGCGACGAAAAAAAGATTGGAGCAGGCGGGGGAACAGATAAAACTGGCGAGGCTTAGAAGAAATTATTCTGCAAGTCTTATCGCTGATCGTGCAGGGATAAGCAGAACGACGCTGTACAAAGTGGAAAAAGGGGATCCTTCTGCGGCGCAGATCTTTCCGGCATGCATCATTGATCACCCTGCCCGGCGCGTTTCATCAATGCACGGTAAGCGGCGGCGGACATGTCCAGGAGCACCCGGCTTCTGCAGAGATGGTCCGCCTGCCGGTTTTCCTTTCTCGGGATATGGCAGACCTTAACGGAACAGAATTCCCTGGCCAGCCGGGAAGACGATCCAACGGTGTTCCAGTGATTCACTGCACCGAGATTATCTGTATAGATGCGTACATTTCCGCTGAATTCATAATCATACAGCAAAGAGAGCAGCACCTTTCCGATCGCTGCCTCCGTAAGCCTTTCGATATGCTCATGTTCCCCGATAAAATCCACGCCCTGCGCGATCAGCCGCCTGTCGGAGATTTCCTTTTCACATTCCAGATTTCCCCAGCAGAGGATATAGCTGTAGCTTCCAGCCTTGCTTTGCGGGCTCATGGTACGGGCGGATCGATGCGCCCGGTCAGTTTCTTCCAATGCTGCAGCCTGGGCCTGGCCGGCAGCCTGATTCTTTGCGGCGGACGGTGTTTGCATTTGTCCGCAAATGATTTCTGCCGGGGCGGGATGGATCGATTCATCCACGAAGGCAGTGACCCAGGATCTGTCGATCGGCCGGAGGTCCCGGGAAGCATCCAGACAGCGGCAGGGGGTAAGCTTCAGGTTTTCCGCCATCGCCCTGGAAACGGGTGAGAGACTTCTGCCGATACAGAAGGGGCAGTCGGCCCGGTGAAAGCGTTTTCCGCTTGGGGTGATATAATACACCCGCTGTGGTTCGCTTTCCTTTGGCATCGCGCTGACCGCGTTGGAGACGATGGTTCTTGCCGGAGTTCCTGCAAGGAGGTTCAGATTCTTTTTCACCGCGAAGATCTCGCGGATATCGATCCGCTCCCCACCGGTCTGCTGAAGGCGGAATAAGTCGATCATTTCCGCTTCCCTGAGACAGACCGCCTTGATCAGCTCCTTCATTTTCTGTGAAAAGCTGCTGCTGATACAGGACGGGTTTCTGGAGCTGATACAGCTATACTGCAGAAACAGGCCCTTGGCCCTGATCAGATGCTTTTGCAGCTCATCCGCGGGCAGATCGGAAAAATCCCGCAGGTAGGCCAGCTGCTTTACGGTGCTTGAAAAAAGCCCCGCGGCAAGCGTATTATCTCCGGAGCAAACCTTCTTTTTATTGCGCCTGGCACATTTTTCCGCCAGCTTCTCATAGCATTGCCAGAGGATTTCCGAATCCGTTTTTGTCATGGGCTCCTCCTGTGCTGTTCGCAATCTGTGATCTGTCGGTTAAAGGGAATGGAATAACCTGATCATTTTCTTTGCCGAATGCGCCGCGGAGACCGGCATCGAAATCCATGGTTATCCATACCCATGATAGTACAGATCGGTACAAAAGTCATTGAACCGCCGGTATAATTTCATTGACGAGTTTACGGTGCCGCGATAAAGAAGTCACAGAAAGCATCGTATAAGCAAATCGGAGTTTTCGGTGTGTCAAGCAAATGGGAATTTTCGGTGCTTCCCGATATCCGGAAAGCTCCTTGCCACCCCAAATGCATTATGCTAAACTACCGCAAAAGGCTCTTGATGAGGGGAGCCGGATAGATTACATCTGAAAGTCAGATATTCCGGCAGAAAAACCGCCGGAATAGAGGAGAATTTTATGGATTTTACGATCAATGCGCAAAAATATGAAAACCAGTTATTGACGAAAAAAGAGCAGGAGACAATAAGCCCGGAGAAATTGCTGAACCGCCTTAAGGAGCAGCAGGTTTTCCAGACGGGCTTTGAAGGGTACCGGGTTCATTTTGATACCAAAGAGGAATTTCTTGAGGGACAGCAGGTCCTGGCGTCGGATGATGCGCTGGTTCAATACTATGAGAAAAATGACCCGGAGATGCTCCAGGGCCTGAAATCCAAATCCTTCATCAATATCGCCGGCAAGAAAGCGGAGAAGAAGCTTCGCCGTAAGTATGTTGCTGCGCGGTCTGAAAAAGAGGTGGAGTTGGCTGACGCCAAAAAATTACGGGAATCAGAAATAGCGCGCGCTAAAAAAGATGGACGATGGGGTTTAGGAGAAAGACCCTATCCTGAGGTCGAAGATGCCGTGGAGGGATTAAAGCAAAAGGATACGGAGGCCATCATAGACTGCTTTAAGCTCATGGGCAAAAAGCCGGAAGAGCTCTCCGAAATCCGAAAAAAAGTCTCCGGTCTCGGTTATCTGCGCAGGCAGCAGCTGAAGAAGCTGGCCTCTAAATCATTGCCCATGGATGCCGACTTAAACGGTGTAGACAATGAAATGGTTAAGGAAAAGCAGGATAAGTACGCAAAATCGCAGGCGGAGACCGCAACCTGGGAAAGCTACCGTGCGGTACGCGATGTGGCGGAGTATAAAAAGAACCGTGTGATGCCGGAGGATGCAGAGCAAAAGAGGAAAAAATATAATGAAACACACACCACTCAACAGATAGGCAGCGAGGCATATAACAGAGCAGCATCCGTGTTTATGAGAGAGGTGAAATATACCACAAAGAACGGCAAAAAGGTTCCCGCCACGGAGCAGGATGAAAAGAATCTTGCATGGAATAATAAATTCATTGATTCTCTGTTATCCGATAAGGAAGAGGACTGGAATTTCCGCTTTGAGGAAATGGAGCGTATTATGAAATCGGCATGGGAGGAATGCGCGCCTCTTCTGAAGAAGGTGCAGGATGGAACCTTCGACTATAAGAAGGATAGCTTTGGTCCTATTTTACATAGTGCGCTTTCAAGTCAGCTGCTTTGTATCAGTGGGACAACCAGCAAAAGAACGCGATTTTTCAAAAGCGATTACTTTAATAAGCTCGACCCGGCTTATGGAGAAGAGCTTGAGGCGAGATTTAATGCCATGGCTTCCTTGATGCGGGTGATGGATTATAAATATGTTGAAATCGGGATCGAACCCACAACATATACTTATAAAGATCAACGCATGGATTATAATGCCATTGTGGCCGCAATGCTCGAGGAAGTGAAAAGGCCGCTGCCGAAATGCAACCTGTAACAGTTGCTTTAAAGGAAGACAATGAATATCATCAGAATCAGTGACCGTTATTTTTCACCGTTTGCATTAATCCTTACGGCTGAAGCGGTGAACCGCCTGACTCCCGGACCGAACAAGGCACAGGATACCTTCGCTTTGGGAATGACGGACGATGACATGCCCCTTGGCGCCATTGCCATAAA
This sequence comes from uncultured Lachnospiraceae bacterium, assembly GCA_946621895.1. The sequence goes on from CAMOOZ010000192.1 coordinate 4,448, forward strand.
ATGCGACCCTCCCACGGCGGAGGTTATTTCCCTGTATGTGGTGGAGGGATACCGGCGGCGCGGCATAGGCTCACGCCTTTTGCTTGAAGCCATCACGGATGCCATGTCTCTGCCCGGGATTTCAGAGCTTATCGTACCCTACAGCGAGCGCCCCGGAGAAGATGTGTACACCTCATTTTTCAATGGCGTTGGAATGGAGGTCGTAAATGTCGGCGCGGAATATCGGCTTACGATAAAGGATGCCCTTTCTTCTCCGGAGCTGTCTGACAAGTTCAGGCGCAGAGAGGCGGCGCAGGCCTGGAAGGAGCTTCTTTCCTTCGAGCAGAAGCTGCTCTTTAATGAAGGCGCCGGGCTCTATGATTATTATGTGCAGGGCAAGCTCCGCGAGGATCTGGTCTTTGTTTCCATGAACGAAGAACACAATGCATATCGAGGCTGCATCGCCGTGGCGGAGGAAAACGGAGAATTGATCCTTGCATGGCTCAGGGCCGAGAGATCGCCCATTCTGATGATGGAGCTGATCTACCGTGCCCTCACGCAGGCGGAACAGAACGGTGAACAGGACAAGGTGCTTCGCGTGCCTACCATCAGTTCTGTTTCCGATACCATGGTGAGCGACCTGTTCGGGGATATCCCCTCACTGGAATACTACTCCAGGAGAGCCGTCTTCGATTTTGGCGAATGACCGCCGTACCGGCATCATGAACAAAGGGCATCGTATGGATCCGGGTCATGAATAGATTCTACAGGAGACGAAAAGCATGGATTTTGTCGACATTACCACAGAGAATATTGATACTTATTTTCCCACGGATGACCGTTGGCTTGCGGATGACTTAAGGCGCGGCCGGTTTCTGGGCGTGGCCGCGTTGGACAAGGGGAATAACGCGGGGCAGATGGCATATACGATACGCCGGGAAGAAGAAGGTGAAGGGTGCTTTGGCGTATTGTATTATCTCTCCGGGGATGACGCCGTGATGGAGGCTCTGTTAAATGCGTATTTTGAGAGATGCGCAGGCTTTGATGTGCGCCGCACAGTGGTAGAGACCTCGTTAAAGGAGGCGGCGGATTTTCTGAGCGCTCACGGCTTTGCGATGGAGGAGGGCGAGAGCATTGTTCTCACCTTTCCGCTGAAGCAATTAAAGGGCAGCCCGGCCTTGCAGACGAAGCTGCCGTCCACGGTCTGCGCGTTGTCTGATATCTCGCCCCTGGAAGTCCGTTATTTTTTACAGACCTACAGCGAAAAGCTGAATACCATTCCGTTTTATGATATTGAGTCTACGCCGATCGGACGGTATGATCCCGATCTGTCCTGTGTTTCCCTTGCCAAAGACGGGATAGACGCGGCCTTTCTTTTGCACTATGTAAAGGAAGAAAAAACCATCTATGCCGAGCTGCTGGCCGGCGTCAGCAAGGACGCGACGAAAAAGCTGCCCTTTCTGCTGGTGTTTTCGGCGACAGCCGGTCTGCGCAAATATCCTCCCGATACCAAGGTCTGCATTTATCGCCGCAGCAGGAGGATCGCCAGTCTTGTCAAGCTCCTTCTTGATGATGTAAAAAGTGAACAGGCCTGGCACGGCGTGATGGAGATGAACGCGCCCGCGGCAGAGGGCTGTTGATCCCGCTTTGCGGCATTCATGGAATCATGATGGAATTCAGAGAAATGCGGAAAAGTGATGATCCGGCGCTTGCAAAGATCATCAGGACCAATCTGAAGGCGCATGGGCTTGATCTTCCGGGAACAGTGTATTTTGATGCAAACCTTGACCGGCTCAGTGAGTATTATCTGGGAGCTCCGTCAAAGCGTTTTTACCTGATCGCCGAAGAAAACGGCGCTGTGGCCGGCGGGATCGGATTTGCTGAGTTTCCATGCTTTGAGAACTGCGCTGAGCTGCAGAAGCTGTATCTCGCAGACCGGGTAAAGGGCAGAGGGATCGGTTACCGGCTGATCAGAATGATCGAGGATAAGGCAAGATCATGCGGCTATCAGAGGATGTATCTGGAAACGCATTCAAATCTGCAGGCGGCCATCCATATCTATGAAAAAAGCGGATACGAGGAGATTAAACGGCCTGCAGGCGTGGTGCATGCGACGATGGACAGGTTTTTCATCAGATCGCTGCTGACGAATTCTTAAAGGCGCAGCATCCCGCACACCAGCATGAAGTATGCCGGCAGCTTTCCTTTTTCCGGCCAGCACAGGGGGACGCCGAAATACTGATCCGCCGCTTTGATCGCATCCGCTCCCAGGCTTTCCATGGAGAACCGCTTATCCTTCGGATGGCGGCACGGTTTTCCCAATCTGCGCGCACAGTTTCCGATCCCGCAAAGATCACAGCAGCCCACATGCAGACTGATACTCCTCTCGTCCTCCATTTCCCGCAGCTCGGTGAGAAAGCGTTTTCTTTCCGCGAAAAAGGTTTCCTGAATCAGTTTTGCCTGCTCCGCGGGCGCCAATTCTTTATCCGTAAGCGAAGGCTCGAGCACGATCTGCCTGCCGTACAGGGTAAGGCCGCTGAAGAGCTTCCAGTAGAGCATGGGGTCAAAGGCATGCTCCGGGCAGGACCAGACATTGCAGTAATTCGGACAGGTTTTGCAGAACTGCCGGATGCGGGGGATATCCACACATTCCCGGATGAATTCGGGGAGATTTACGGTTTTCTCATAATCTCTTGTGGTATAAAGGCCGTTTTCCATCTTATTCTCCATGCTGAAGCTTATACAGAACGCATTGTGAGATTATCCGGTCCGAAGCTCTCCGGAAGCAGCTCCTCCAGTGTATGTTCATGGATCACGCCGCCCGCGTCTGCGATCAGCACGATAAAGGAAGCCGGATCCGTAAATTCCCGCAGCATCTGCCGGCAGATCCCACAGGGAAAGGAGGCGGAGGTGATCTCATCGGAAAGTGCCCGGTGATCCGTTGACCGTTCCCCTGCCTCAGGGCTTCCCGCGATGGCGATGGCCTTAAAGCACCGCTTTCCTTCGCTCACTGCCTTCACCAGGGCAGTGCGTTCCGCGCAGATGCCGGCCGGGTAGGAGGCATTTTCGATATTGCAGCCTCTGTAAATCTCCCCGTCCTCCGTCAGCAGCGCTGCGCCCACCAGATAATGGGAGTAGGGGGCATAGGCGTTTTTCCTGGCCCTTAGTGCCTCCTGCATCAGTTCTGAATGATCCATCCCTTCCCTCCCATATTATGTGCCCGGCGTTTGAAAGACCCCGCCATTGACGGATCAGATACAATATCATGTATATGCTTTCGAGTATAGCATGTTTTCCCTCCCCATCCAAGGGCGATATCAGGGAAATGCGGAGAAAGCCAGCAGTGCGTTTTTTGCTGACAGACATGCCGTCTTCCCCCCCTTGACAAGGGAGAAGATTTGGTTATAATAGTTGCGTTGGGTTTAAAACCCGGCAGGCTGGAATAGCTCAGTCGGTAGAGCGACGCA
>CAMOOZ010000193.1 GCA_946621895.1 uncultured Lachnospiraceae bacterium
CAACGAGTATGCGGAGCGCGCGATGCGTGTCCTCGCCTTTGGTTATTCCGAATCCGCGTTTACGGAAAACAAGATCAATGAGGACGCGGTGCTGGTAGGTCTCGTGGCGATCAGGGACGATGTCCGCGCAGAAGCCAGGGATGCCATCGCGGAGGTGAAAAAGGCAGGGATCCAGGTGGTCATGATCACCGGGGACAGGCTGGAAACCGCCGTGGCTATCGCAAAGGATGCCGGGTTATATCAGGGCGGCGAGGACAGGGCACTGACCTCCGCGGAATTAAATTCCATGAGCGATGATGAATTAAAGGAAATCATTCCGCATATCCGCGTGATCGCGAGAGCCCTTCCCACGGACAAATCCAGAATGGTGCGTCTGTGCCAGGAGAAGAATCTGGTGGTGGGCATGACGGGGGACGGCGTAAACGATTCCCCGGCCTTAAAGCGGGCTGATGTGGGCTTTGCCATGGGTTCCGGGACGGAGGCCGCAAAGGAAGCCGGCGAGATCGTGGTGCTGGACGACAATTTCCGTTCCATCAAGGATGCGATCCTCTATGGCCGGACGATCTACCACAACATCCTGAAGTTCTGCCGTTTCCAGCTGGTGATCAATGTGGCGGCGGTCATCGTCAGCGCCATCGCGCCCTTCTTCGGGATCGTGGAGCCGTTAAAGGTCACGCACCTGCTCTTTATCAACCTGGTCATGGACTCTTTGGGGGCGATCATGCTGGGGAACGAGCCGGCGCTGGAGAAATATATGCGGGAAAAACCGAGGCGCAGGGACGAGAGCATCATCTCGGTTTCCATGGCTGCCCAGATCCTTACGATGGCCCTCTGGGTCTGCATCATCAGCTTCTGTTTCTTTAAGGTTCCCTTTTTCGGGGAGCTTCTGGAGACGCCGGAAAAGCACTACACGGCCTATTTCGTGCTGTTTGTGCTCTGCGCGCTGTTTAATGGCTTTAATGTCCGGGACGAGGGCTTCGAGATCTTTAAGGGCATTGGCCGGAATCCGGGCTTTATGAAGGTATGGATCACGATCGTCGTGGTGCAGGCGCTGATCGTAAACGCGGCGCTTGTGCCCCTTGCGCCCTTCCAGTGGATCGGCAGCATGTTCAGCTGCACGCCGTTTTCCGCGGCGGGCTGGGGGATCGTTGCGCTGCTTGCCGTGACGATGATCCCGGTGGATCTGATCCGGAAGGCTGTGATGGGTGAGGGAAAAAACTGAGAACCTGAAAGATAATATATGGTGAGGTGGAGGGACACCCGGGGAATATGCTCCGGGTGTCCTGATATTTCCATTCATTTCGGGGCTGTATCGCCGGAGAGATCAATATGCGGACGCAGAAGGATCCCCTATCGTCCCGTTTTTGGAGATGCGTCTTCGGCATGGAGGTTTTCCAGACGGATCTTCAGTCTGGCGATCTCCATGAGCTCCTGTCTGGAGGCGGGAGAAAGCTGATGGTAATAGAAAAGAAGCTCCTTTTCCGGAGCAGAGAGCTTTCGAACCCGTTCCCGGTTCTTCGGATCCTCAAGAAACTGCATCAGTCCGGCAGGATCCTGGGGAAGCACATCGGAAGTGCCGGCCCGGTAAGCGATCCTTTCTTCCGCCGCCACATCGGGATCCAGAAAAACCTCCATTGGGATATGATAGAGTCCGGCCAGGGTATAGAGACTGCCGGCATCAGGCTGCCTGGTGCCCCGCTCGTAATTGGAATAGGCCTGCTGGCCCACATCCAGCTTTTCGGCGACAAACGACTGTGTATACCCATGCCAGAGCCGCAGGGTTTTTATGATATTCGGCAGTCGGGAATTGAACATCGACATCAGCTCCTTCTCCCCTATACTACACGAAAGAAGCGAGGGCCTTTACAACAATTTTCACGCTGTTTTGAGGAATCAAAACAGTTCGTTGTAAAAAAGGCGAAAATGAAATAGTTTTTGCAAAATATTATGTTCAGAAACGATCGTTATTTTTGGGAAGCGAACAAAGCAATTCCGGGGGATTGTAACCTTTTTTGTTTAGTGGGATAATAGGTTCATGTCAGCTGCAAAGGACAATCGGGCGGAATGCCCCGGAGCTTCTCCGTCAAAAGGAGCCTGCCTGGTCTATTTTTTTTGCCTTCTCGCGCTTTTTCTGCTTCCTGCGTGGATGCTCCTGCCGGAGAAGGCGAAAACGGAGCTTGGCGCGCTTTCGGAAAACAGGACCCTTTCGGAGCTGCCGGAATTTGAGCCCTCGCTTTCTTTTGCGAGGGAGTTTCCGGGCCGGTTTGAGGCCTGGTTTATGGATCATCTGCCCTTTAAGACGCCGCTTGTCCGGTTAAACGGGTTGATGGATTATTATGTTTTCAGGAGCTCCTCCTCAGATTCGGTGATGGTGGGAAAGGATGGTTTTCTGTTTTACAGAGGAGGGCAGGCGAACCATGAGGATCCTGTGGCGGATTATCTGGGAACGAATTCCTTTTCCGAAGAGGAGCTTGATCTGATCGCGGAAAACCTGACCGCTGCCAGGGATAAGCTGCGGGAAAGAGGGACGGCGTTTATTCTCTTTCTTCCGCCGAATAAGGAGAGGGCTTATCAGGATTATATGCCTGCGGGCTTCGGCGCGCCTTCTGCGGACAGCCGTCTTTCACAGCTCATTGAGCATCTTCAGACCCATACGGATCTGCAGGTGGTCTCGCCGTTAGAGGATATCCGCGCCTATCATCAGGCGCATCCGGAGCAGACGCTTTATTACCGCACGGACACTCACTGGAACAGGCTGGGGGCATATGTGGCCGCGCGCTCTCTCGGAGAGGCGCTGGGCGTTTCAATGCCCGGGCTGGAGGAGCTCTCTTTAGGGGAAACCGAGGACTTTTCCGGCGATCTGGCACTGCAGATAGGGCTTTCCGGCATCCTGTATGATTCCCCGCTGTATGTGCCCTTCGGTTTTTCCTCTTCCACGCCCACCTATACGCCATTGTGGGAGGGAGACGGCTTCAGAGGAGAGGCGCAGGGGGAGGATGCCGCGCACCGGACGCTGCTGCTGGCCGGTGATTCCTTTGCGACGCTGCTCTATCCTTATCTCGGCTATTATTTTGATCATTCCGTTTCGATCAACTATTATGACTATACGGAATACCTTCTGGATAAGGATGAGCCGGATGTATTCGTACTGGAGGTAGTGGAGCGGTATCTTGAGAATCTTGAGCGGTTTTCTCTGGAAGAGGGGATCGAGCGGGTCCTGGACTGATCGCGGGCCATGCGCCGCTTTTATAGTCAACGACAAAAGTATCCAAAACGAATTAAATAAATTCGTTTTGGATATCGTCGCTCGCAGAATAATTGCGGGTTTGAGCAAGCTCAAACCGCAATTGCTTTGTTCGCTTACTATATTTTGTCGTTGACTATAACCCTCCGGGAGTAACCGCAAGCTATGCTTAGCATAGCTTTGGATTCGGTAAGGAAATATGTCGCTTCGCGACCC
>CAMOOZ010000194.1 GCA_946621895.1 uncultured Lachnospiraceae bacterium
GATCGCTGAGCGCGTCGGAATAAAGGCGCCCTCTCTTTATAAGCACTTCAAGGGCAAAGAAGACATCCTGAACGCGATCATCGACGAGGCGGAAAGCCGGTATGAGGAATCCTTCGGGTCTGCGGAAAACACAGGAAGGATCCCCGAAAACAAAGAGGAAGCTGTTGCCGAAGGCGCGCTTGCTGTAAACGGGTTCTAAAAAGGTAAGGTGGATAGGAATGAAAGGAAAAGTTTTTCCTGTTTCAATGGCATTCCTCTGGGGGATTGTATTTACGCAGTCAATGCACAGTTTAAACTCTGCTTTTCAGGGAATCACACGATCATTACTGTCCCGGAAAGCCCGATGTTTAACGCTCCGGAAGCAACAGTTGTAACAGAGCCGAGACTGGAGCTGATAAAGCAAGCCGGAAAACAATATGCCGAAGTCGCAGCAATTGACGATGCTCTGCTGGCTGAGATCGGGTCCCCCATGATTCCGGAGGAGCAGTATGCCGCTATCGTGAACGGAGGAATATGAAGATGAAAGACTTTATCGCTTATTGCGGACTGGACTGCGAGACGTGCGAAGCCAGAATCGCTACGATCAATAATGACGATGTGCTGCGGGAAAAAGTGGCCAGGGACTGGTCAGAACTGAACGGTGTGGAGATCACGCCGGACATGATAAACTGCGTTGGCTGCAGAATCCGTGGTGCTAAGACGCTTTACTGTGAATCACTTTGTCCCATCAGGCAATGCGCGTCGCATCGAAATATGGAAACATGCGGAAGCTGCAGTGAGATGGAGACCTGCGAGCGTCCCTGTCATTTACTAGTAACTGTAGAATTTCGTCCTGATTCAGTGTAATATTGAGTTGAGCCATTATGTTTTCCTCCTTGGTATTATGTTGGATTTAGGCGTTTAACATTATACCTAAAGAGGAGCGCTTTGGCTCGTTTTTCAATTTACACCATTATACACACACTATCAAGTTTAAACTTTAGCTTTTATTTGAAGTGGAAAGATATCTTTCAAAAATCGCAAAAATGTGCTAATCTGCTAATGACTTGCAAATCAGACGCTGTATAACAGTACAGAATGGGATATAAAGAAACCCCGTAAAATCAACAGTTCTGGTTTTACGGGATTTTCTTTTTTCTCATAGGATCATGGAAGCACGGAAAGGAACCAAGGTGAACCAAAAAAGGACGCAAATGTCCGGCATAACGCATGAAAACAAAGAGCTGCCCATCGGGATTTTCGATTCCGGCATTGGCGGATTTACGGTCATGGCCGAGATCATGCGGGCGCTCCCGGAGGAATCCCTGATCTATTTCGGGGACACGGCCAGAGTCCCTTACGGCAGCAAATCCCGGGAAACGGTGCTGCAGTATTCCAGGCAGATCTGCCGTTTTCTTCTGGAAAAGGGCGTAAAGGCGATCGTGGCGGCCTGCAATACGGCTTCCGCCTGCGCGTTAAAGGAGCTTGAGGAAGAGCTTCCCGTGCCGGTGCTGGGGGTGATCGAGCCCGGCGCCGAGGCTGCGGTGAAGATCACGAAAAACAAGCGTATCGGCGTGATCGGCACGGAAGCCACCGTGCGCAGTGAGGCCTATGGCATCTCCATCGCGGAAAGACTTGCGGATGCCATGGTTTTTGAACAGGCCTGTCCGCTTTTCTGCCCGCTGGTGGAGGAGGGCTGGGCCGAGGATGTGGTCACGGAGCGGATCGCGGAGCGTTATCTGGATAAGCTCTTAATGAAGAATATCGACACCCTTATTTTAGGCTGCACGCATTATCCGCTGTTAAAGCGGGTGCTGGCGGATGTCTGCGGGAAGAGCGTAACGCTCGTGAACCCGGCCCATGAAACAGCGATGGAGTTAAAAAGGCTGCTGGCGGAAAAAGCGCTTTCTTCTTCGAAAAAGGCACTTGGGCCGAAGGCCGCTCTCCATGATTATTATTGCAGCGATGATCCCGGACGGATGGCGCGTTTTGCGAAGGAGTTTCTGGGTGAAGGCGGCATCTCGCCGGAGCTGATCGAAGTGGCGGGCATCTGATGATTCAGGGGACCACATACCCTTTGACGCTTCCATCATTGTATCATTTGATCATGTAATCGCGAGGAATATCCGGAAAGGAAAAGAAATTGGCTGGAAGAAAAAAAGCAAAGAAAGAGCCGGGGCAGGAGGTGATCATCTCCATCAAAGGGATGCAGTTTTTTACCGGAGAGGCGGATTCCGAGGAGATCGAAACGGTAAACAGAGGAACGCTGCACAGGGAAAACGGAAAGCTCTTCCTGCAGTATGACGAGGTCTATGAGGACACGGACGAGATCACCCTCACGGAGCTGCGCATCGGGGACGGTGAGCTTTTGCTGACCCGGACCGGCTTTATCAATGTGGAAATGGACTTTACCCGGGGGAAAAAGAGCCTTTCCCTGTATAAGCTGCCCTTCGGCGAAATCCTTCTGGGAATCGACACGGAGGATGTCCGGGTAGAAGAAAGCCCGGATGAGATCAGCATCCGGGCGGATTATTCCATGGAGATCAATTATCAGTTCCTGACGGACTCCTCGCTGAAGATTTCTGTGAAACCCGTGGGAGTCGGCGCAGGCTTCTGAGGGGATCGGGCTTTTCCTGCAGCCTTCAAGCTCAGAGACGCTGAAGGACCCTGGCATGCCGATCTGCGCTGCAATAACGGATCCGGAGCTGAAAAAGCACTTGCTTCTGTAATATATTGCGTGCAATATTGTCTGGCATTTTGTCAATACACTGACATTGGGAGCAGATAAGCGTTTTCCTGCCCGCTTTATTTCAGCGGCTTCGCGCCGGCCTTTTCCTGAAGCCTTTCGATCATGCCCTTTAAGCCCTTCTTTTTCGGCTCCGCCGGCGGCAGCTTGCCTCTGACGCCGCGGACCTCCATGATATAAATGCCGCTGACAGAGGCCTTCACCTCCCGCTTCAGAGGAATATCATCGAAGATCTTGTCATCGCAGATCAGGCTCATGATCTTCGGCCCGACCTTCGCCTTGACGATCGGCAGCTTCTGGAATTTTCCGTACCAGGGCACCTGTGAGATCACCATGTCCGGCAGCCCCGAATCCGCGATCTTCATCTTTTTCTTGTCAATGATCAGCATCCCGATGGTCTGCTTGTGCTCCTCCAGCTGGGCCTGCTGTTCGGCCTGCTTCTTTTCCGCCTTCTTGCCGAGAAAATAAAGGCCCACGCCGCCGCCGACGATAAAGGCGAGGACGATCAGCAGAATGATCAGTCCCATGGGGATTTCCAGTAAAACGACCGGAACGGCCGCGCAAATGCATAAACTCATGCTTTCCTCCGAAAAATAATCCTGCTGCCGCAATACAGAATCGCAGCCTCCAGCGCGGATGAAATCCACAATGTGAACAGGGCTTCCAATGTAAACGAGGTTCGCATTGCGTTGGGCAGGGCTGCAGACAGTAACCAAATCTTACCACAGACACGGAAAGATTACCATGGATTTTTTATCTCTGACACATTATAATGATATTTCCGGGTATTCCAGGAAATGTATGAAAATGCAGGCATCTGCAAAAAGGACAAATGCTTTCGCCGCATCGCAGGATGAACGAAAGAAATAAGAAGGTGGAGGAAAAACATGAAAAAGCTTTTGAAACTGACTCTTTTATTTGGCATGAGCCTTGTTTTTGCCGTGGGCTGTTCCGCGGCGCCCTTCGAGCTGACATCGGCGGATCTTTCCCGCTATGTGACGCTGGGGGACTATAAGGCGCTGGAGGTGACTGTTTCCCCGAAGGAAGAGGTGACGGACGAGGATGTCCAGGCGGAATATGACAGCAAGGCACAGGAGATCCAGGAGGGCGGCGAGCCCATCACGGAGGGAACGGTAAAGGACGGCGATACCGTCAACATCGACTACGAAGGGAAAAAGGACGGCGTTCCTTTTGACGGCGGAACCGCCCAGGGCTATGACCTGACCATCGGTTCCGGGACCTTCATCCCCGGCTTTGAGGAAGGGCTGATCGGGGTTAATGTGGGCGACACGGTGGATCTGGACCTGACCTTCCCCGAGGATTACGGCACAGAGGAGCTGGCCGGGCAGGCGGTGGTCTTCACCGTGACCGTGAACCATATCGCGAATCCCATTGAGGAGCTGACGGATGCGAATGCCTCTGATTTTTATGAGGACTGCAAGACCCTGGACGAGGTGAAGACGAGGATCCGTGAGGAAAAGGAAAAGGACGCGCAGGAAAACTATGACAATGCGCTGAACACGGCACTCCTGAATAAGCTTTTGGAGGTCAGCGAGTTTAAGGACACCCCCCAGGATTTCGCGGATGCTTACGCGGATCTCTGGATGGCGGAGATCACCCGGATCGCCGAAGGCTATGGCATGGCCTACCAGAGCTATGCCGCGAATGTATACGGAATGCCCACGGAAGCCTTCCGTGAGCAGATCAAGCAGACCGGTGTCACCTCCGCCCAGCAGGCGATCGCGTGCCAGGCCATCGCGAATGCCGAGGGCATCACTGTTTCCGAAGAGGAGATCAATGCCGCGTCGGGAAGCACCCCGGAGGAAGGGGAATCCGCGAACGGTCTGGAGGAGCTTCTGATCTATTCCGGCGACAGCGCGAATATTCGTACCGGACTGATGATCCAGAAGGTGGAAAAGAAGCTGGCGGAAACGGCGAAGATCACGGAGGAGGAGCCTGAGGAGGAGACCGCAGAGGATACTGCGGAGGATGCCGGGGCCGCGGAGACCGACGGGACCGGGGCTGCTGACGACGCCACTGCCGGAGAGACGGAAGGTGAAAGCGCGGATGCAGCGGATGCCGGCGCTGAGGCCGCGGAGACAGATGCGGCCGCCCAGGATACTGCAACAGACGCAGCTGCGCAGGATGCGGGCGACAATGCGGATAGCGCGGCAGTGGAAGAAGCCGGCGCGGAGGCTGATGCCGCGGCAGCGAATGCACCTGCGGAGACAACCGCCGGAGCGGCTGATCAGGGCGCGGCTTCAGGCACAGGCACCGCCGAGGAGGCCGGAGCGCCCGCCGCGGAGGGAGCTGCGGAGGCTGCAGAAGAGCCTGCCGCACAGTAAGGCTATAATGAACGAAGTTCGCTATGCGAGTAGGGTGCGGATTCTCCTTCCCCACTCGATTGGCAGGTGCAGAGGCTTTGTAATGGAGGGATATATGTCACGAACGGAAATGCGCGACCTGTTTCAGGCGCCGGAAAAATACGCGGATAAGGAGCTTTGCCTTTCCGGCTGGCTCAAATCCAACAGAGATCAGAAGAATCTCGGCTTTATGATGCTTTCGGATGGAACCTTCTTCACTCCGCTGCAGGTGGTTTACGACAAGGAGCTTCCTAATTTTGAGGAGATCTGCAGGCTGGGCGTCGGCAGTGCCGTGAGCGTCAGGGGAAAGCTCGTGCTGACCCCCGAGGCAAAGCAGGCGTTTGAGCTGCAGGCCCTTGAGGTGAAGACGGAGGGCGTGGCCGCGGCGGACTACCCGCTGCAGAAAAAGCGTCATTCCTTTGAGTTTTTAAGGACGCTGGGGCATCTGCGTCCCCGGACGAACACCTTTCAGGCGGTGTTCCGGGTAAGATCCCTGATCGCCTTCGCGATCCACCGTTTCTTCCAGGAGCAGGGGTATGTGTATGTGCACACGCCGATCATCACCTCCTCGGATGCGGAGGGCGCCGGGGAGATGTTCCAGGTGACCACGCTGGATCTGGAGAATGTGCCGAAAACGCCTGAAGGAAAGGTGGACTATGGCCAGGACTTCTTCGGCAGGCCCGTGAACCTGACCGTTTCGGGACAGCTGAACGTGGAGGCCTTCTGCATGGCCTTCGGGAAGGTCTATACCTTCGGCCCCACCTTCCGGGCGGAGCACTCCAACACGACCCGTCATGCAGCGGAATTCTGGATGATCGAGCCGGAGATCGCGTTCGCGGATATTCATGAAAACATGGATATCGCGGAGGCGATGCTGAAATACATCATTAATTATTGTCTGGAGAATGCCCCGGAGGAAATGAATTTCTTTAATACGATGATCGACAAGGGCCTGCTGGACCGCCTGAAGAATGTGGTGGAAAACGAGTTCGGCCGGATTACCTACACCGAGGCCATCGAAATCCTGGAAAAGAACAACGACAAATTCGATTATCCGGTGCACTGGGGCTCTGATCTGCAGACGGAGCACGAGCGTTATCTGACGGAGAAGGTCTTCGGAAAGCCCGTGTTCGTGACGGATTATCCGAAGGAGATCAAGGCCTTCTACATGAAGCAGAACGGGGATGGGAAAACCGTGGCCGC
>CAMOOZ010000195.1 GCA_946621895.1 uncultured Lachnospiraceae bacterium
CGATGGCAAGAGCGATCTGCAGCACAGCTCCCACCGCATTGGAAATAAAGGAAATGGTCCCGAAGATAAAATTGGTCCCCGTGTTCAGAATGATCGCCACGAGGAAGGTCAGCATGAAGATGATGATCTCCATGTAGGTCTGGGAGGTGAAGATCAGCACGCCCACGATGATGGCGACCACGAAGATCATGATCTGCACCACATCCTCCTGCAGCGATTTGGCGTCATCCTTATCCACGGTGGTATAGACAAAGCTGTCATACCCCTCTACCAGCCGTCTGACGGACGCGATCGCATCCTGGGAGAGCGGCGTATCCTCCTCCTCCGCAAAGCTGAGGGAATAGAGTGCCGTAAAATCGTGGTAGGAATCCGCCCTGTCCTCGGGCTCATAATCCTCATCCTCCGGATCATAAAAAGAGACGGAGGATATCCCCTTCACCGCCTCCATCTGCTTCGCCAGCGAGAGAGCCGTTTCATAATCCAGATTGCAGACCATGACCTTTCCGGAGCCGAAGGTGGTGAACTGCTCATCCATGATATCCAGGCCCTGTCTCGTCTCCGTGTCGTCAGGCAGATAATCCGTCAGATCATCATCCACGCCCACCGCATTTGCCATCGCGAGGCTGAAGGCGATCGCGATCGCGAAAAACACCAGAAAGGCCTTTCTTTTATTGACAATAACCGAGGCCAGAACAAAGAGAATGCCCTTTTCCTGCTCCTCTGTTCCGGCCTCCTGATCGCGCTCCGGCTCCTGATCGGGCGCTAAGGTCTTTTCTTCTTTCTTTTCCTTCACTGCTCCTCTTCCTGCTATTTGCCGGAGGCCTCCATCATGAATCTGATCCCCCTCTGGATGCCTTCTCCATGGATCACCCGGACGATCTCCTCGGGCTTTTCCTTTCTGCCGTCCTCCAGCCAGATATTCATGATGCTGTCCATAATCCCCGCCCGCACATGGCTGATCATCTGAAATTCGATGGAATGCTCATCCAGTTCCGGGGCGTAGATCTTCGTTCTTTCCTTCGCGTAGTTCAGCCTGCTGGAATAGAGGATGTCCCGTTTGCCCACCCGGACCAGTATTTCGAAGATTTCCCAGTTGTCGTATAAATAGGTGATCACATCCAGAAGATAGCCTTCCGGATTCCGCTTGGATTCCAGGGTAGGGTATTTTTCATTCAGCATCGCGCTCAGATCACTGAAGACCTTGTCGCATTTTGCGGTGAGCACATCGGAAAGCGAGTCAAAATGACGATAAAAAGTGGCTCTCCCAACGCCGGATGACTCCTGGATATCCCTGATCGTGATCTTGTTGAAGGGCTTTTTCTTCAGGCATTCCAAAAGGCCTTCGTAAATCAGTCTCGCAGAAACCTTTGCTCTCTTATCGTTTACAATGTGATACATTTATTCCCTCCTTATGTTTTTCTCTGTATGCAGAGATCAGAGCAATGATATCACAAAACAAAATTCGAAACAATCGTCCTGTGTAGTACCGATGTCCCGTTATGAATATATTCAGTTATTTTATTCCGGTAGATCCGAACCCCCCTCTGTTTGCATCGGCAAGATGCTCCGTCTCCACAAATTCCAGAGGCGGCTGGTTTTTCACGATCCGAAACTGACAGACCCTGTCATTCACGCAGATCTTCGTATCCCGCATGGCAAGGATCGGCCACTTCCAGATATCGCCGTCCCCGCAATAGCTGTGATCGATCACCCCCATGTGATTGGTCTGGATCACTCCGAAGCGCTTAAAAGAGGAGCTGCGGGGAACCACATGGGCCTCATACCCCTCCGGGAGCTCCATCGCGACCCCCAGGTCGAGCAGATGGAATTCTCCCTGCTTCAGCTCTACCTCTTCCGCGCTCCGCAGATCGATCCAGTCGCCTTTTCCTTCGATCGGGGCAAGCCTCTCGATCCTGTCGGAGGTATATCTGATCTTAATCTCCATATTCAATGATCTCCCCTCCGGAAAGACTTTTCTTTACATCCACAAGCCGCTGATTCGTGCTCCCCCGCCACGGCAGCGCCGGATCGGCAAGGGCCTCCTCATATTTTCCGTCCACCAGCACATCCACCCAGGGAAGCCCCTCCCAGTCCAGAAGCTCCTCCGCACTGTACCCGGTATAAAGCCAGATGCTCTTTTCCGGAAAAGCCTCCTTCACCTCGGACAACAGGGCACAGACATCCGCGCGATTATCAGGATAGAGCGGGTCCCCGCCGGAGAGCGTCAAGCCGGAGATATAATCCCGCTTCAGGATGGAAAACAGCTCCTCCTTTGCCAGGTCATCAAAGACAAGCCCCGCCTCAGGATCCCAGGTCAGCGGATTCTGACAGCCCCTGCAGGCATGCGCACAGCCGCTGACAAACAGCACGGCTCTCAGGCCTTCTCCGTTCAGCATATCATCATGGGTGATCTCGTGATAGCGCATCACATGCTCACCCGTTCACTGATCTCCGCCATCTTCGCGGGATTAAGCCGGGTATCGCCAAAGACCCTGGAATAGGACAGATAGCCGTTCATCCGGTCGATCCTCGTGATATCCGTGCTGCCGCAGCAGGGACAGACATCCATTGCAAGCTCTTCATGGCCGCAGTTTCCGCAATAGGAAAGGGAAAGGTTCACCCCTTCATAAAAACCCATTGCCATCGCCCTTCTGACCAGCACCCTGATCGCCTCCAGATTATAGGACACCGGGTATTTTACATACTGGATCTTTCCCCCGTTAAAGCCATCCCAGAAACGCTTCTCCCGATCCTGCTTTTCAATGGGCGTGATCTTCTCCGTCACATGGCAGTGAAAGGAATTGGAGACATATTCCCTGTCCGACACGCCCTTCACGATGCCGAACCGCTCCCTGAACTGCTTTACCTGAAGCCCGCAGAGATTCTCCGCCGGCGTCCCGTAGATCGCATAAAGGCGCCCGTCTGCGGCCGTAAATTCCGCTGTCCTTTTCCGGATATGCGCCATCACCGAAAGGGCAAAGCTGCCGTCCTCGGAAAGGCTTTTCCCGTGGTAAAGCTGCTCCAGCTCCTCTAACGCGGTGATCCCGAAGGAAGCCGTGGCGGAAGCGAGCAGCGGGGCGATCTCCTGATCCCTGTCCAGATGGCCGCCGTAAAGCCCTCCCTCGCAGAAGCCCAGCGGATCAATGGAGGCCTTCATCCTTCCCAGATATTCGTAAGTCCTTAAGTGGATCCCGCGGATCATCTCCAGATAATGATCCAGCAGCCCGAAAAAATCCTCTTTTCTTTGTCGTGCCTCTGCCAGAATCAGCGGGAGATGAAGGGACACCGCGCCGATATTAAACCGCCCGGTGAACACGGGACGATCCTTTTCATCTGCCGGCGTTATCCCTCCCCGCTCATACCACGGGGAAAGAAAGGCCCTGCAGCCCATCGGCGAGATCACTTCGCCGTACTGTTGATAGATCCCTGCCACATACCCTTCGCCGGAGAGGGAAAGCCAGTCCGGATACATGCATTTTGCGGAGGTCAGAATGCCTTCCTCAAACAGCTCCTCCAGCTCTCCTCCCCTGCCGTGCAGCTTCTCGTCATACAGAAAGACCAGCTTCGGATAAAGCACGGGCTTTTTCTTCCCTGCCATGCCCTGTCCTTCCCGCCTGACCCGGAGCATGGTCTTCGTGGCCATTCGGGCAAAGCGGCCCCTGCCGAGACCTGCGGAGACGGTGATAAAGGGATAATCCCCCTTGCTCCCCGCCACCGTGTTGAATTTATACTCCCAGCCCTGAAAGCCCTGCTCGAATTCCCGCTGCACCCGGCTGAGCGCTTCCTCCTCAGCCCGCTGGGAGCCGACCCCCAGCTCCAGATACCGGACCAGTCCCTTCCGCCAGGATTTCTCCGCATAGGGCTCCAGCAGCGTGTCCACACAAGGGATCGTGAAGCCCCCGTACTGCTGGGAAGCGGCGCTGAGGACCATATCCCCGATCACATCAAAGGCGGTGTCCAGGCTGCCGGGCTCGTTGTACCACAGATTACTCATGGAGAAGCCGCCCTTCAGCACGCTTGCCACATCAAACAGGCAGCAGTTAAAGGTTTCGCGCCTTGCGGATTTATCATGGATATAGATAAAGCCCGCGCGGGAAGCCTCTCTTTCCTCCGGCGTCAGGAAGTATTCCTCATACAGCCTTTCATTGACATAGTTCAAGAGGAGGCTGCGTTTGGTGGACACCAGCGCGGAATCGTAATTCGCGTTCTCCTTATCCCCCAGATAAAGAATGGACTGGCCTCTGCGGTACAGCTCATCCAGATCGCGATGCAGTTGTTCCTTATTCATGCCCTGATCCATGGCTTCATCCTCCGGTTCGCGCGGCCTGCCATAAAAAGATGAGCCCTGAAACAGGACTCTTCTTCCTTCGGTCTGTAAGGCCGCCGACTATGATGTCCGCTGCTGCGGGGCACCCCCGCCATCCGGCGGCGACAATGCCGCAGCTGTCTTTGCGTCCTTATTTTTGCGCAGCTTTATCCCGATGATCACCGCTGCCGCGATCAGCACGATGATGAACAGATATAGGATCAGATAAGCGCCAAAATACACCAAAAAGGAAGTCAGATTTTCCACCGCTTTTCTCCGTCAGAAACTACATGCTCAATATAGCATATCATGGTCATCCGGTCAAGGAAAAATCGAAAATATTTTCGATTATTTGTTCTCTGCCGCTTTTGCGGTCTCCGGCTTTTCCACCTGCGCCACCGCATCCTTTTTCATCGGGATCCTGCAGTTTTTGTTATTCCCGAATTCCACGATCAGCGTGTCCTCCTGGATATCGATGACGATCCCGTAAAACCCGCTGGTGGTCAGCACACAGTCCCCCACCGCGAGCGTCGAGAGCATCGTGTTCATCTTCTGCTGCTCCTTGCGCTGGGGCCTGATCATGAAGAAATAGAAGAAACCGCCGATGATCACGAGGTATACGATAATGATCATGGACGATGATCCGCCTGCTTCAGCCAGTATTGCTCCCATAGGTATGTCCTCCCTTATCCCTTTTCCGTCACGATGAGCCATGCTGCGCATCGTTCATTGAATAATATCCCCCTGTACGGTTGGAATGCTGAAGCATTCCGGCCTGCTTTCTGTCGCGTCAGCTAAAGCGGTATTATCGCTTTGCAACCGTACAGGCAGCAAAATATGTGACTTACTATAGCATATAGCTTCCGTTTGCTGCAAGTGCGGGATCTGTCCCGGACAATACAGCCGCGTGCGCCGGACGGATGCCGGGCACAATCGGGCAGGGGAGGAGAATCCGGCCCTGCCCGCCGCCCGGGGCGCATCGCCAAACGGCGATAATTTCCTCTGCACCCCATGGCATGAAAACCACGGGAAAGCGCTTCAGGCGCTCCCCTGAACGCCGCCCGCCAGGCTCTCCAGCATCTCCCGCTTGAACGCCGCGTATCTGCCCTCCTCGATGGCCCGGCGGATCTTACCCATCAGGCTGTTGTAGAAGAAAAGATTATGCAGCACCAGAAGCCTGAGTCCCAGCACCTCCCCCGCTTTCAGCAAATGCCGCAGATAGGCTCTGGAATAGCGCCTGCAGGCAGGGCAGCCGCAGCCCTCCTCGATCGGTGCCTCATCCCGCTCAAACCGGGCATTCAGCAGGTTCAGCTTTCCGCGGCTGGTGTATGCATGGCCATGGCGGCCGTTTCTGGAGGGATAGACGCAGTCGAAAAAATCAACTCCACGCTCCACGCCCTCGAGAATGTTTTCCGGCGTTCCGACACCCATCAGATAGGTGGGCTTATCCGCCGGCAGATGGGGAACGGTAACCTCCAGGATATGATACATCTGCTCGTGGCTTTCCCCTACCGCCAGTCCGCCGATCGCATAGCCGTCCAGCTCCAGCTCGGCGATCCTTTTTGCATGCTCGATCCGGATGTCATCATAGACCGCCCCCTGGTTGATCCCGAAAAGCATCTGCTACGGATTGGGATGCTCCCCCGAGGCATTCAGGCGCTTCAATTCGTCCCTGCAGCGCAAAAGCCATCGCCAGGTCCTGTCCACGGAGGGCTGCACATAGTCTCTTTCCGCAAGGGCCGGCGGGCACTCATCAAAGGCCATGGCCACGGTGCTCCCCAGCCTGCTCTGGATCCGGATGCTCTCCTCCGGCCCCATGAAGATCAGCCTGCCGTCCACATGGGAATGGAAGGTGACCCCCTCCTCTTTGATCTTTCGCAGCTCCGCCAGGGAAAACACCTGAAAGCCGCCGGAATCCGTAAGCGTGGGCCTGTCCCAATGCATAAAGCCCTTCAGCCCGCCCAGCGCCTCCACCGTCTCCTCCCCGGGACGCACATGCAGATGATAGGTGTTGGAGAGCGC
>CAMOOZ010000196.1 GCA_946621895.1 uncultured Lachnospiraceae bacterium
CGTTTAATATGGCTGTGGCATTTTCCGTGCTGTTTTCCTGCATGTTTGCCACGGAGGTGCTCCAGTTGTCTTTTTATCCGACGGTGCTGCTCTTTACGACGATTTTCCGGATCGCGCTGAATGTCTCTTCCACGAGGCTCATCCTGACCACCGGAAATCCCGGCAATGTGGTGGAGACCTTCGGCCAGTATGTGGGCGGCGGCGACCTGATCGTAGGCACGATCGTCTTCATCATTCTGATCATCATCCAGTTCATGGTGATCAATAAGGGCTCGGAGCGTGTGGCCGAGGTCACGGCCAGGTTCACGCTGGACGCGATGCCCGGAAAGCAGATGGCCATCGATGCGGACTTAAACACCGGGGCGATCACGGATGCGGAGGCCAAGGCGGCCAGGGACAAGATCCAGGAGGAGTCCAGCTTCTTCGGTTCCATGGACGGTGCCGTGAAGTATACGAAGGGAGATGCCACGGCCGGCCTGATGATCACGGCGATCAATATCGTCGGCGGCATCGCGATGGGTGTGCTGCGGCAGGGGATGGATATCAACTCCGCCCTGAACCATTACGCGATCCTGACCATCGGGGACGGCCTTGTGTCCCAGATCCCGTCGCTGCTGATCTCTTTGTCCACAGGTATTCTCGTGACCAAGGGGAGCAAGGAGGCGGAATTCGGCTCCGCTATTTTAAAGCAGCTTTTCGGGCTGCCCAAATCCCTTTACTTTGTGGGAGGGATCCTGATCGCGCTGGGGATCATCACCCCGCTGACCACCTGGCTCTTCGTCGGCATGGGACTGATCTTTATCATCGTGGGCAGGACGCTTACGGGCACGCTTGAGGTGGCCACCATTGAAGAAGAGGCCAGGGAAGAGGAGAAGACCGCGGAGGAGATCAGGCAGCCGGAGAATGTGACAAGCCTCCTGCAGGTGGATCCCATCGAGCTGGAGTTCGGGTATGGGATCATCCCGCTGGCGGATGTTTCCCAGGGCGGGGATCTTCTGGACCGCGTGGTCATGATCAGACGGCAGATCGCGCTGGAGCTTGGCTGTGTCGTGCCGATCATCCGTCTGCGGGATAATATCCAGCTGAATCCGAATCAGTATATCATCAAGATCAAGGGCATACAGATCGCCGAGGGCGAGGTGCTCTTTGATCATTATATGGCGATGAATCCGGGCTATGTGGAGGAGAAGATCACCGGTATTGAGACCTTTGAACCGTCCTTCCATCTGCCTGCCATCTGGATCACCGAGAATCAGCGGGAAAGGGCGGAATCCCTTGGCTATACCGTGGTGGATCCGCCGTCGATCATTGCAACGCACTTAACCGAGGTGATCCGTCAGCATATCGCGGAGCTTCTGACCCGCCAGGATGTGCAGAATCTGATCAACAATCTGCGGGAGAGCAACCCTTCCGTGGTGGAAGAGCTTGTGCCGAAGCTTTTGGGGCTTGGCGAGGTGCAGAAGGTGCTGCAGAACCTGCTTTCCGAGGGGATCTCCATCCGGGATCTGCTGACCATCTTTGAGACGCTGGCGGATAATGCCACCTCATCAAGGGATACGGATATCCTGACGGAATATGTGCGCCAGGCCTTAAAGCGCGCCATTTCCGGAAAGTATTTCCCGCCGGGAGAGGTCACCGGCGTGATGACGCTGGATCCCAAGGTGGAGCAGGAGATCATGAGCAATGTCAAGCAGACCGAGCAGGGCACCTATCTGAATATGGATCCGGCCAGGACAAAGGCGATCATAGCTTCGCTGGAGGAGGAAAGAAAGAAGCTGGATGAGACGGGACGCAATCCGATCGTGGTCACGAGTCCCATCGTGCGGATATATTTCAAGCGGCTCACCGAGGATTATATGCGTGACCTGATCGTTGTGAGTTATAATGAAGTGGAGAGCAATGTGGAGCTTCAGTCCGTTGGGATGATAACGGCATAAGGTAGCGGGAATGATTATCAAAAAGTTTCAGGGAAAAAACGAAAACGAAGCGCTGGAGGCGGCAAAAAAGGAGCTGGGGAATGCCGTCGTGATCATGAATGTGCGGAAGGTGAAGCCGAAAGGATTCTTTTCCTTTTTCCGGGCTCAGCAGACCGAGGTCACGGTGGCATTGGAGGAGGAGCGGGAAAGGCAGCTTCCTCCGGAAAGCGAGCCGGCGGAAAAGGCTTCCGCGCAGAAGGCCCCGCTGCCTGAGCTGAAGCCCTTAAAGCCCGTGGGCGAAGGCACGGATGATATTCAGGGCGCGGTGATGGACATCGCCAGACTGCAGGAAAAATACGAACGGCTCGAGGCCATGCGCGGAAGCGGGGAAAAGGCGCAGGAGAAAAAGCCGGCCCCTGCACGGGAGCAGGCGCCTCCGGAAAGACCGCAGGAATCCGTGCATTCCGGTTCAGAGACTCCCGAAGAGGGAGAGTATTCCCATCAGGCGGAGCCCTCCCGGGAGATTTCCGTGTTCCGGGAGCTGCTCTTAAAGACCATGATGGAAAATGAGGTGGAGGAGAGCTTTGCCAGGGAATTCCTGGAGGACCTGGAGGAGCTGGATAAGCCGAATATGCCGCTGGATGTGATCCTGGCGGAGATCTATCAGAAGATGATCCTGAAATTCGGCAAGGCGGAGCCCATTGTTCCCGCAGAAAAGCCTCCCAAAGTGGCATTCTTTATCGGGCCCACGGGGGTGGGAAAGACCACGACCATTGCCAAGCTGGCTTCCCGGTTTTCGATCATTGATAAGAAAAAAGTGGCGCTCCTGACCACGGACACCTATCGGATCGCCGCCGCGGAGCAGCTGCGCACCTATGCCAGCATTCTGGAGGTGCCCTTTCATATTATCTATACGCCGGAGGAGATGACGGGCAAATTAAAGGAGCTTGCCTCCTATGATTTTATTTTTGTGGACACCTCCGGACATTCTCCCAGAAATATCGAAATGAAGGACACTGTGGGAGAGTTTATCGAGGCGACGAAATCGGATTATGAGACGGAGGTCTTTCTGGTCCTGTCCGCCACGACAAAGCACAGGGATCTGGTGCAGACGACGGAGGCTTATGAGAAGATCGGAAAATATAAGCTGATCTTCACAAAGCTCGATGAAACGGATTATCAGGGGAATCTCCTGAATATGCGGCTTCGTACCGGCGCGGCGCTGTCCTATGTGACCAACGGGCAGAATGTGCCGGATGATATCAAGGAGTTCCATCCCCAGAAGACGGTGAAGCAGCTTCTGGGCGGCAAAAAGGATTCATAACGGATTTAAGATGGCGGATCAGGCGGAAAATTTAAGAAATCTGGTCAGACAGACGGCCAGGGCAAACGCCCTTGAGGAACAGAAGGCCCAAAGGCCCCTGGCCAGGGTGATCACCGTGACCAGCGGAAAGGGCGGGGTGGGGAAATCCAACACCTCGATCAATCTGGCTGTCCAGATGAAAAAACAGGGTAAACGGGTGATCATTCTGGACGCGGATTTCGGTCTCGCGAATATCGAGATCATGTTCGGGACCGTGCCGAAATTCAATCTGTCGGATCTGATCTATCAGGGTAAGGGGATCCGGGACATCATCACCTGGGGCCCCAATGAAGTGGGCTTTATCTCCGGCGGCTCCGGGATCGCGGGAATGAGCGATCTGGGCAGGGAGCATCTGACGACGATCATTAAGAATCTGGCGGAGCTGGACGCGCTGACGGATATCATCATCATCGATACCGCGGCCGGGATCTCGGATGTGGTGCTGGAGTTTCTGGTGGCCAGCGGGGAGATCATTCTGGTCACGACGCCCGAGCCCACCTCCATCACGGACTCCTATTCTCTGCTGAAGGCTGTATCCAGGCATCCCCGTTTCTTTAAGGAGGAGACAAAGATCAGGGTGCTCTCCAACCGGGTGGATTCGGATGCCGAGGGGAAAAGCCTTTATACGAAGCTGAATGCGGTGGTAAACCGGTATCTGAAGCTGGGGATCAGCTATCTTGGCGCCGTCCCGCAGGACAGGGCGCTTTCGGATGCGGTGATGCAGCAGATGCCCGTTTCCATCAAGGAACCCAGAGCAAAATCCTCTCAGGCCTATGAGCGGATCACCACGGCGCTGCTCACCGGAGAGGAAGTGAAGGAAGTTAAAAAACGCGGGATGGCTGCTTTCTTTTCTCACCTGGTAGCAGCCAAGAATCTGGCTGCCAGAATGAGGCAGGGGTAAAGGGGATATGGCATTATTCGGAGGAAAGAAAAAGACCGGCCTGTTTGAGAGCATTGTCGCTCCCGGGCAGAAGGTGGAATATCAGTCCCTTCATGCGGCGCAGGGAGAAGCCGGCGAATCCGGACAGCGCAGGGTCTATAAGGGAGCAGTGTTTGATGTTCTTTCCGAGGACAGCTTTGAGATCACGATGCCCACCGAGGGGACGAAAATGATCCTTCTTCCCGTGGGCAGGGAATATTCCATGGTGTTCTATGTGGGAAAGACGCTTTATCAGTGTGATGTCCAGATCTATGACAGATATAAAAGGGATAATATCTATATCCTCGCGATGCATGTGACCTCGAATCTGGTGAAATTCCAGAGAAGGGCATATTACCGCTTCAGCTGTTCTTTGGCAATGAATTCGAGGACGCTGGAGGAGGATGAGATCAGGGCCTTTGAGGAGAAGGAGAATATCCTGCTGCCGGAGCTGCCCCTGCGCCAGGGGGTCATTCTGGATATTTCCGGAGGAGGACTGCGGTTTATCGCCACACAGCCCTATGAGAAGGGCAGCATGATCTTCTGCACCTATACGCTTACGGGAGATAACGGTTCAAAGGATTACAGCCTGATGGGAGAGGTGCTGGAGGTAAAGGAGATGCCCTCAAAGCCCGGCGTCTTTGAACATCGGGTGGAGTTTAAGAATATCAGGGAATCTGACCGGGACGAGATCATCCGTTATATTTTTGATGCGGAGCGAAAGCTCAGGCAAAAGGAAATCGGGGAACAATAAAAAAAGAGGAGGAAGATTGTGAAAAATATTCTGTTGGTTGATGACTCTGCACTCATGCGAAGGGTTCTTTGTGATATAATCGAGTCCGACGGCAGATTTCATGTTGCCGACCGTGCGATGAACGGAAAGGCCGCCCTGGATCTTCTCCTGAAGAACCGGTATGATGCGGTGGTGCTGGATGTGAATATGCCCGTGATGGACGGGATCCAGCTGTTGAAGGAGCTCCATAAGCGCAGGCTTTCCTTCAATATCATGATGGCCTCCACCGATACGAAGGAGGGGGCCAAGGTGACGCTGGACTGTCTGGATCTGGGGGCGCTGGATTTTATCCACAAGCCGGCGAATGCCTCTGACTGCAAGGAGGAAAACTTTAAAAAGCATTTCCTCAGGGTGCTGGAAGGGGTGATCATTTCCCGCCCCCCCGTTTTCGGGGACAGCAAGGCCTTCTCGATGGAGGATTACAAATCCACGAAGAAGGTGCTGGATGTGGTGGCCAAGACCGCCTCAAAGATCAAGGGCAGAAAGCTGGTGGCCATCGCCTGTTCCACCGGAGGCCCCAAGGCGCTCCAGTCCGTGATCCCGAAGCTTCCGGGCAATCTGAACGCGCCGGTGATGCTGGTTCAGCACATGCCCGGCGGGTTTACGAAATCCCTGGCGGAAAGACTGGATTCCTTAAGCGAGATCACGGTCACGGAGGGCCGGGAGGGGGAGAGCCTCGAGAAGGGCCATGTTTACATCGCAATGGGCGGCAAGCATATGAATTACGCAAAGAGCGGCGGAAAGGGGACGATCCACTATTCCGACGAGCCCCCCAGAGAGGGGGTCAAGCCCTGCGCGAATTATATGTATGAGTCGCTTTGTTCCTCGGATTACGACGAGATCGTCTGCGTGGTGCTCACCGGAATGGGCGCGGACGGGACGGAGGGGATCAAGCGCTTAAAGGCGTCAAAAAAGATCCATGTCATCACACAGGAAAAAAGCAGCTGCACGGTATACGGGATGCCGAAGGCTGCGGAGGCGGCGGGGCTTTCCGACCAGGTGGTCTCACTGGATCATGTGGCCCAGGAGATCATCATGAGCGTGGGAGTCAGCTGAGGAGTATGAAAAATCGGTGTGATCGTGAAAAGCTGTCCGTCCGGGGACGCTTCGATAAGGAGGAAAAGCAAAAATGGATGTAAGCCAATATCTGGACATTTTCATCGAGGAATCCAAGGAGCATATCCAGAGTCTGAACGATTCCATCCTTGCACTGGAACAGGATCCGGAGGACAGCGATACGGTAAACGAGATTTTCCGTGCCGCCCACTCCTTAAAGGGGATGGCCGGGACCATGGGTTATAAGCGGATGCAGAATCTGACCCATGACATGGAAAATGTGTTTTCCGAGGTGCGCAACGGGTCGATCAAGGTCAAGGCGAATATGATCGACATCCTCTTCAAATGCCTTGATGCGATTGAGGAGTATGTGGGGAATATTCAATCCTCCGCCGATGAAGGGACCAACGACAACGAGGCCCTGATCAAAATGCTCAATGATATCCTGAACGGCATGGAAGCCGGCGCGGCTCCCGCGGAGGAAGCCGCCCCTGCGGAAGCAGAGGCGCCTGCGGCGGAGGAAAGCGAAGGAGCTGCGGCACCCGCCCCGTCAGGAGAGGACGCACCCTGGTTAAAGATTCCCATCGGCGATTCCGAAAGGCTGGTGATCGGCGAGGCGCTGACCCAGGGCAAGAAGGTCTACGGCGTGAATGTCCGGGTGCAGGAGAGCTGCATCTTAAAGGCGGCAAGAGCCTTTCTTGTGTTCAAGGCCATCGAGGAGATGGGGGAGATCATCATTTCCGAGCCCTCCACGCAGGATATCGAGGACGAGAAATTTGATTTTGATTTCAGTATCATCGTGATCACGGATGCGGAGCTGGATCAGATCCTTTCCGCCGCAAAATATGTGTCCGAGATCGAGGATGCCACCGGGGCGCCGCTGGATCTGGACCGCGTCGTGGATTCCGAAGAGGCAGAGGCCGCCGCGGAGGCTGCAGAGGCGGAGAGCGCTCCGGCCGAGGCTTCCGAAGAGAAGCATCAGGACGAGGCCGCCGTAGTGGTTTCCACTGCCGCGCCGAAGGTGGTCGAGCCGGACCACCATACGCCCGCAGCCGCGCCGAAGGAGAAAAAGGCGGCGGCGAAGCCCGTGGTCAACCGCACGGTCCGCGTGGATATCGAGAAGCTGGATTCTTTGATGAATCTGGTGTCAGAGCTGATCACGGCAAAGAACTCGCTTGTTTCCGCGGCATCCAATTCCCCGACCGGCAAGGACAGCGCCGTAAATGAGCAGATCCAGTATCTGGAAAGCGTCACCACCGACCTGCATGAATCGGTCATGAAGGTCCGGATGGTGCCCATCGAGAGCGTGGTGCAGAAATTCCCCCGCATGATCAGGGATCTCCAGAAGCAGCTCGGTAAGAAGATGGAGCTGACGATGACCGGTGAGGAGACGGAGCTGGACCGTACCGTGGTGGACGAGATCGGCGATCCGCTGATGCATTTACTGAGAAATGCCGCGGACCATGGCCTGGAGCCGACCAACGAGGAACGTATCGCAAAGGGCAAGCCCGAGGTCGGACAGATCCGCCTGGATGCCTATCAGGACGGGAATAATGTTATCATCGAGGTCTCCGACGACGGACGCGGCATCGATGTGGAGGCGGTGAAGAATAAGGGGATCGAGCGGGGCGTCATCACGCCGGAGCAGGGCGAGAGTATGACGGACAAGGAGATCATCAATCTCCTGTTCAATGCCGGCTTCTCCACCGCAAAGGAGGTCACGGATATCTCCGGCAGAGGCGTTGGCCTGGATGTGGTGAAGAGCAAGATCGAATCCTTAAGCGGTGAGGTGGATGTGCGCAGCGAGTATGGCGCCGGCTCCACCTGGATCATCCGGCTGCCGCTGACGCTGGCGATCATCCAGGCGCTGATGGTCGTGGTCGGAGAAGACAAATATGCCATTGCCCTGGGCTCCATTACCACCATCGAGGATATCCCCGTGGGTGATGTGAAGCTTGTGGAGAATAAGGAAGTCATTAACATGCGGGGCGAGGTCATTCCCCTGATCCGGTTGAGGGATGTCCTGGACACGGAGGATGAGGAGCAGGAGACGGATCATCTCGTGGTGATCATCTGCAAGAAGGGAGACCAGCAGACCGGTTTTGTGGTAGACGAGCTGATCGGGCAGCAGGAGATCGTTATCAAGTCTCTCGGAAAGTATATCAATAAATCCGATGTGATCAGCGGAGCCACGATCCTGGGAGACGGTGAGGTCGCATTGATCATTGATACGAATGCACTGATGTAACGAGATAATGCTGTGCTGCGGCCATGCAGACGGTGTGCCTGCACACCGGGATGCATGGACATTGCACGGCTAAGACGACACGAAGAAAAAGCAGCGCGAACGAAGCGAGCGATGCGATTTCTGAGTGGCGGCTGCAGGCGAGGGAGATGCGAAGCATCGAAGCGGCTGCGATTATCGCAAAGCGCAATACGAGGAAGGAGCGAAGTCCCGTGGAAGAGCTTAAGGAATATGTGGAAAGCAAGCAGTATATTGTGATCAAGGTAGGTGAAGAGCAGTACGGCATCGACATCACCTTCATCGATAATATCATTCGGATGACGAGGATCACCAGAGTGCCGAAGGTGGCGAATTACATCAAGGGCGTGATCAACTTAAGAGGCGAGGTGATCCCCGTGCTGAGCCTTCGGCTGAAGATGTATCTGCCCCCCGATGAGATCACGCAGAATTCCAGGATCCTGATCTTAAGGACGGAAAAGCAGGGAATGATCGGTTTTATCGTGGACGCGGTGAGAGAGGTGGTGACGCTGGATGCGGATCAGATCTCCAAGACCTCGAGAGGCCCGGACACCGAAGACTCCCATTTCATTTCCGGAGTGGGGCAGTACAACGGATCACTGATCTCCATTCTGGATCTGGGCGCGATCACCGAGTAAATTGGCACGCCTGTTTCTCGTGCGCAGGGAGAATATGACAAGGAGGACTACATGGGTGAATTCAGTTTAGACCATCTTTCTCAGATCCATTATGATGTGTTGAAGGAGATCGGGAATATCGGTGCCGGAAATGCAACCACCGCGCTGGCCACCATGCTGAATTGTAAGGTGGATATGCATGTGCCCCAGGTCAGACTGCTGGAGTTTAAGGATGTGGGGAGCCTGATCGGCGGAGAAGAGCAGATCGTCGTGGGCGTTTATCTGGCTGTTGAGGGCGACATTACCGGAAGCATGATGTTTCTGGTGGAGCTGCAGTCGGCCAAGCAGCTTGTCAGCAAGCTGATGGGCGGGATGCCCGTAGAGGAATTCGGCGAGATGGAGATGTCTGCGATGCAGGAGGTGGGAAATATTATCACCGGCTCTTATCTGAATTCCCTGGCCACGCTGACCAATATGAAGATTTATCCGAATACGCCGAATCTTGCCGTGGACATGGCGGGAGCCATTTTGAGCGTGCCGGCCATTGAGTTCGGTATGATGGGCGATAAGATCCTGCTGATCGAGACGGTCTTCACGGATGACATTGAACTGAACGGTTTCTTTATCATGATTCCCGATCTGGAATCTGATGTAAAGATCTTTTCCGCGCTGGGGATCAGCCTGGAATAACAGGAACCGTTCTTAACATAAAGGGGAAAGGTTTATGGCTAATATCATTAAGGTTGGCATGGCAGATGTGAAAACCTGTTCTGCGCCGGACGGAGTGACCACACTGGGATTGGGGAGCTGCGTGGGCGTTGCCATCCGGGATCCGATCAAAAAGGTAGGAGGACTGGCGCATATCATGCTGCCCAGTTCCCAGGAAATCAAGAGCAATGATAATCCCTATAAATTCGCGGACACGGGCATTGACGAGCTGGTGAAGATGATCATCAAGCTGGGCGGCAGCAAGTCCAAAATGGAGGCGAAGCTGGCCGGCGGCGCCCAGATGTTTGCATTTCAGAATAAGAATATGCAGATGCGCGTAGGGGACAGGAATGTCATGGCCTGCAAGAAGAAACTGGCCAGTCTGGGGATCAGGGTGCTTGCGGAGGACTGCGGGGAATCCTATGGGCGCACGGTGGTCTTCTATCCGGAAACCGGGGCATATGTGATCCGCTCCGTCGGCAAGCCGGAGAAGACGATCTGAATCCATGGAACAGCAGGCTGCGCAGGAAGGAACTCCGGTAAGGGAGGATCAGGATGCCTCCCGCCCGAACCTGCCTGCAAGGGAAAAAGAATCAGGCAGGAAAAAGGATCAGAATTCGGTAAGGCCTCCGGAAAGACGGAGAAAATATTTGCCGGCGATCATGATGCTGGCCGGCGGGACAGTGGGCAGCGTGACCGCATATCTTCTGGGATATGAGATGAATGTGTTTCTGGCGATCACGCTTTTTTGCCTGATTCTTTTTTATGTATTGGGCAATGTGTTTGTGCTGATGCTGGATAAATTTGATGACCAGATCGAAAAGGCCAGGATGGACGAGGGTGAGGTCATCGAAAAGGAAGGTACGGAGGAGCCGGAGGAAACGGACCAGGCAGGAGAGTCCGTATCATGAGCAAACGGATTGTGATGCATGGATGAGATTGCAAGAAAAAGGCTTTGGATGGATTATCGCAGGACGGAGGCTGCGGATCTGCGGGAAAAGCTTATATTGGAATACGCCCCCCTGGTCAAGGTGGTGGCAGGCCGCCTGAGCATGTACCTTGGCTATAATGTGGAGTACGATGATCTGGTGAGCTATGGCGTGTTCGGCCTGATCGATGCGATCGACAAATTCGATCCGGCCAAAGCGGTAAAGTTCGAGACCTATGCCTCCCTCAGGATCAGGGGCGCAGTGCTGGATCAGATCAGGAAAATGGACTGGATCCCACGCACCATCCGTCAGCGCCAGAAGAAGATCGAGGACGCGATCCGGGATATCGAGGGCCAGGCAGGCAGAGCCGCCACGGATGAGGAGATCGCCGAAAAGCTCGGGATCACCGGGGAAGAGTATCTTGACTGGCAGAGCCAGATGAAGGTGACCAATGTGGTCTCCTTAAATGAGTTTCTGGATGCTGGGATGGAGATCCCGCAGCAGGCCTATCAGCGCACGACCGCGCGGATCGATGCGCCGGAGGAGGTGGTTGAGAAGGCCGAGCTCAAAAAAATGCTGATGGAGTCTCTGGGACTGCTCACGGAAAAGGAAAAAAAGGTAATTCTGCTCTACTATTATGAGGATCTTACATTAAAGGAGATCAGTAATATCCTGGAGGTATCGGAATCCAGGATCTCTCAGCTTCATACCAGGGCTCTTTCCAAGATGAGGAAGAAAATGGGCAATTACATGGGTGTGCTGACGGAAGCGGGTTAGGATGAACGGTTATTTTCAGTTGCTTTGTCTGGACACGGGAACATCAATAAGGCTGATCCCTCCCACGGATGGGGGTCAGCCTGTTGCTATTTCAGAGGTGATGGCTTACCTGGAAGATCATTCCATAGGCTATGATCTGAAAACCCTGAATGACGGCGTAAAGGAGTATATTGAAAAAAACGAGCAGACAGATGTGCTGCTTTCCTTTAAGCAAAACTATCCGGAAAGGGAATGTTATCGTCTGCTGGTCTCTGACGACAGGATGAATGCCGTGGCAAGGTTTTACCCCCCTTCGCCGGGGGCTGAGGAAATGAGCCTGAAGGAGTTCGTGAATGACCTGAAGGTGGAGAAGATCAGCTGCGGCATCCAGACCGATGAGATCGTGGAATTTTTTGCGAACAAGGTCTATTGCACGGATCTGCGGGTGGCGGTGGGAATTCCCCCGATCCAGGGACAGGATGCCGCCATCACCTATCATTTCAACACGGATAAAAACGCCCGCCCTACCTTAAAGGAAGACGGAAGCGTGGATTTCTTTCATCTGAACCTGGTCAGCGACTGCAGGGAAGGAGATGAGCTGGCCACCCTTTCTCCCGCGATGCCCGGAACACTGGGCAGAAATATCTACGGGGAAAAGCTGCTCCCCCGGGAGGTGAAGCTTTTGCGGCTCCAGTTCGGCAGGGACATCACGATCTCCGATGACGGGCTGCATATTTATTCCAAGGTGGACGGACATGTGGAGCTGACCGGGGACAAGGTGTTTGTGTCCAATGTGCTGGAGGTGGAAAATGTGGGGGCCGGGACGGGAAACATTGATTATAACGGTTCCGTCCGGGTGCTCGGCAATGTGGCGACAAATTACGAGGTGAAGGCCTCCGGCAATATTGAGGTCAGAGGCGTTGTCGAAGGGGCAAAGCTTACCGCCGGCGGCAGCATCATCATCGTCAGGGGGAATAACGGCATGGGCCGGGCATCTCTGGAAGCGGGCAAGGATGTGGTTTCCAAATTTCTGGAGAATACGAAGGTAAGGGCCGGCAATTCCGTGACCGCGGAGTCGATCCTGCATTGTGATGTGGTCGCGAAAAATGAGATCAATGTGAACGGCAAGCGCGGATTCATCTCGGGCGGGCATGTGATCGCGGGAAGAGTGATCACGGCGAAGACCCTGGGCTCCGAAATGGGGACGGACACCGTCCTTGAGGTTGGCTCCGATCCCTCCATCAAGCAGGAGTTTAAGGCGCTTACGCATAAGGAGGATGAGCTTCAGGCGGAAATCCAGGCGCAGATCCCGATTTTGGAGAATTTCAAGCTGAAGATGGCCAGGGGGGCCAATGTTTCCAAAGATCAGATGCTCTACATCAAGGGCGTGATGAATAAAAAAACCGCGCTGGAAAATGAACTGGTGCAGGTAAGGGAGAGGCTTGCGGAGCTGGAAAGCCAGGTAAAGGAAGATAAAAGCGCGCATATTTCCTGCACCGGCGTCGTTTATCAGGGCACGAAGATCTGCATCGGGGATGTGTCCATGACGGCAAAGGGCGGAATGAAGTACTGCAGGTTTATCAAGGAAGCGGGCGATGTGAAGATGACGGCGCTGTAGCCTGCGGATAAGCGGCGCGGCATCCCCGGCGGTGAAAGGAGGCCAGGCATGGGAATCGGTCAGGTGGAGCTGCAGGGCGGATTGCAGCGGCTTCAGGATTTTTCCATTCTCCGGCAAAATGAAGAAAACAGGCCCTCGATCGAGCAGCTGCAGACCTCCGTGGAGTTCACGCAGGAGATGCAGCAGAATGCCGATCGGGTGGCGGACAGCGCACAGACCAGCACGGACAGCGAAGCCATGGGC
Organism: uncultured Lachnospiraceae bacterium; assembly: GCA_946621895.1. Next base: position 13,182 of record CAMOOZ010000196.1, read on the forward strand.
GAGGAAGGCCAGGGCGAGGAATATGCCGGCGACGGCGGCAGACGGAGAAGGCTTGCCGTAAAGGAGGAGAAAAAACGCCCGCCGGACGGTGCGGTGTTCATCAAGGGGAATACCCCTGATGCAAGGCTGCATTCCCTGAAGGGGGGGGACTTCAGTATTACGATATGACGGAGTGATGGATGAGTGCATTGGAGATCATCCTGCTGATTCTGGGTGTTTTTACCTTTATCGCAGGCTATGTGTTCCCGGAAAAAAAGGAAAAACTGAATGAGGATCAGCAGAACGCGGTCAGGGACGAGGTAAAAAAGCTCACGGGGGAGGAGCTGGTCCAGGCAAGGCAGCAGCTGAACGATTCGATCGAGGAATCCGTAAAATACGCGATGGAACGCTCGGAGCGCAGCCTGGAGCGGCTCTCCAACGAGAAGGTCATGGCGGTGAACGAATATGCGGACTCGGTGCTGACGGATATCCGGAAAAATCATGATGAAGTGGTGTTCATGTATGATATGCTTTCCGGAAAGCAGGATGCGTTAAAGGAAACGGTAAAGGAGGTGGATCTTACCTCCAGGCAGGCCAGGGAAATGGCCATGGACGCGAAGGCTGCCGCGGAGGATGCGCAGCAGGAGCTTTTGGCGATGCCGGGAAAAGAGCCGGCGCAGGAGAACGGGGCGGTCCCCGTACCGGCGCAGGAGACGATGCCCCCGGAAGCGCCTCCTTCGCCCGATGCGCGGGAGGAGATGCCCGAAGAGCCGCAGGAGATCCTTCCCGGTGAGGAGCCCTTTCTGGAAAATGCCACGGAGAAACGGGGCAGAGGCAGGCCGAAAACCGCAAAGCATGCGCATGGCGCGGGAGAGGTGCAGGATATTTCCGCGCTGCTTTTGGGCATCCGGAAGCCGGCGGGAAAGCATCGCGCGAAACCGGAACAGCCTGAGGCGCAGCAGGAGAAGCCTGCCGGACAGGCCCCAAATGCCGGTCTCCGGGAAAACTCCAATTCCAGGATCCTGGAGCTCCACCAGCGGGGGAAATCCCCGGTGTCCATCGCGAAGGAGCTGGGACTGGGCGTCGGCGAGGTTCAACTGGTGATCGGATTATATGAAGGACGAAATTAAACGGGATGAAATATAAATATTATCTGCGTGGACTGGGCATGGGGATCTTTGTCACTGCCCTGATCCTTTCCATCGCACACCACAGCTCGGAGCGGATATCCGCCAGGGAGCTGGCGGAAGAAACCGCGGGGCAGGCCTCGGAGACGCTCTCCGCGGCAGCTTCACAGGAGGAGGAAAAGCCGGCGGACAGCGCCGATGACGCGGCACAGGAAGAGGGCGTATCGGCAGTGATCCCGGATGGCACAAATGCCGCTGCCGGAGGGGATGCGGAGGGAAACCGGTCCGTTCCCAGTGTGGCGCAGAATGCGACGCCGAAGGAAGCGCCTGCCGAAGAGGCATCCGGGGCGGCGGCTTTTTTGGCCGGTCAGGAGAGCCTTTCCGGCACGGCAGATCCTGCAGGCGCGGAAGCAGGCAGCGCGTCTGCCGTGCCTGATCAGGCCGGATCAGCCAGGCCACGGCCTTCAGCGGCCGGGGAAAGCGTGGAGGCGGCGGCTTTGCCCGGGCAGGACAGGCAGGAGACGGAGGCGCCTGCATCCGGCGGGGAGATTACCGCAGCGGAAAAGCCCGGGGATAAGGAGGCGTCCGCGGCGGAAAAGCCTGCCGAAGCGGAAAAGCCGGCCACTCCGGAAAAGCCTGCCGAAGCGGAAAAGCCGGTCACCCCGGAAAAGCCTGCCGCGCTGGAAGAGCCGGTCACTCCGGAAGCGTCTGCCATTCCGGCACAGGCGGAGGGAGGAGACGGTGCCGCGATCAGCATCACGATCTCCCGCGGAGCAGGCTCGGAAACGGTGGCAAGGCTTTTACAGCAGGCAGGCGCTGTTGAATCCGCTTCGGATTTTGACAGCTATCTTTGCAGCAAGGGCTTTGATAAAAGGATCCATACAGGGGTCAGGCAGATCCCGGCCGGCGCTTCCTACAGCGAGATCGCCCGGATCATTACCTCCGGAGATTGATTTGACATTAGACCGGTTCTGTGGTTTAATATCCAAGTTATCGGTAAAACAGACAAGGAAAGGTGGTGGACAAGTTGAAGCATGTGATCACGATTTCAACCAGGGATCTGAAGGAATCCGTCAAAAAAGGGGGCTGCGGCGAGTGCCAGACCTCCTGCCAGTCCGCCTGCAAGACCTCCTGCACGGTGGGCAATCAGCAGTGTGAGAAATTAAAGTAGGATTATTAAAGGTTCTGTTTCTGGCATGGGCAGCGGTGTACGCTGTCCATCCTTTTCTTTTTTATCGCGTATGGTTCACTTATTTCAGATGGGAAAGCTGAATATCGCGCTGGATGCCGATTCCGGCTCGCTTCATGTGCTGGACGGGCCGGCCTTTGCGGTGGCGGAGGCGCTTGCCGGGCAGCTGGAGGGCGAGGAGCCCCTTCCTTCCCGCGAGATCCTGCTGGGGATCGCGGCCAGGGCGGTCAGGCGTTATTCCAGGGCGGAGCTGAAGGAGGCGCTGGAAGAGCTCATCACGCTGAAGGAGCAGGGCAGTCTTTTTTCCAGAGACCCTTTTGAGACGCAGGTGAAGGATTTTGCCGGCAGAAAGACCGTGGTGAAGGCGCTTTGCCTGCATGTGGCCCATGACTGCAATCTGGCCTGCAGGTACTGCTTTGCGGGTGAGGGAGAGTATCACGGGCAGCGGGGCCTGATGAGCCTGGAGACCGGGAAAAAGGCACTGGATTTTCTGGTGGAGAATTCCGGCGCAAGGAAGAATCTGGAGGTGGATTTTTTCGGCGGCGAACCGCTGATGAATTTTTCTGTGGTAAAAGAGCTCGTGGCCTACGGAAGAAGCCTGGAAAAGGAAAAGGACAAGCATTTCCGTTTTACCATTACGACGAACGGCGTGCTTCTGGACGAGGAAAAGCTTTCCTTTATCAATCAGGAAATGGACAATCTGGTCCTGAGCATTGACGGACGAAAAGAGGTCCATGACAGGATGCGGCCCTTCCGGGGAGAAGGAAAGGGCAGCTACGAGGTGATCCTGCCGAAGCTTTTGCAGGCGGCAAGATCCAGGGAAGAGGCCGGAAAGCAGTATTATGTCCGGGGGACCTATACGCATTTTAACCGGGATTTTTCCAAAGATGTGCTGCATCTGGCGGATCTCGGCTTTAAGGAAATCTCCGTGGAGCCGGTGGTCTGCGATCCGAAGGAGGAATACGCGCTGACGCCGGAGGACCTTCCCATCCTGCTGAAGGAATATGAAGATCTGGCAATGGCTCTCCTGGCCAGGGAAAAAGCGAAAAAACCTTTTCACTTTTTTCATTTTATGATAGATTTAACAGGCGGCCCATGCGTCTATAAGCGCCTTACGGGCTGCGGCGCCGGCACGGAATATCTGGCGGTGACGCCCGGGGGAGAGCTGTATCCCTGTCATCAGTTTGCGGGGGAGAAGGATTTCCTTCTGGGTAATGTGGAGGAGGGGATCACCGGGGAGGAGCTTGCGGAGGGCTTTAAGGCCTGCAATGTGTATTCCAGGCCGGAATGCAGAAGCTGCTTTGCGAAGCTTTACTGCAGCGGCGGCTGTATGGCCAACGCCTACCATCACAGCGGCTCTGTCACCGGAATTCATGAGGAGCAGTGCGTATTACAAAGAAGGCGGGTCGAATGCGCGCTGTTTTTAAAGGCGATGGAGGCCCTGACGGAAAAATCCGGGGAGGAATGCTGAGGGTCAGCGCTCCCGGCTTGAGCTTAAGGAAGAAACGAAGAACTAAGGAGTGGTATTGAGATGAAAAAGAAATGGAAG
>CAMOOZ010000197.1 GCA_946621895.1 uncultured Lachnospiraceae bacterium
GTGGATGCCATTGCCTTCACGGCGGGCGTTGGCGAGAATTCCCCCACTATCCGTACCATGATCTGTAATTATCTCTTCTATCTGGGCGTGCAGATCGACCAGAAGAAGAATCAGACCAGGGGAGAGGAGATCGAGATCAGCACGGATGTGTCAAGGGTGAAAGTACTGGTAATTCCGACGAACGAAGAGCTGATGATCGCCAGGGACACCGTGGCCATTCTGGAGGGAAGGCTGTAAAAAACCGTTGACTTTTCCTGTGCTCTTTTGTAAAATGGCGTTTGTGATTTTTTTTGAAAGCGAGGTAAGAGAAAATGTCAATCTGTCCCAAGAATAAATCCTCCAAAAGCCACAGGGATAAAAGGAGAGCAAACTGGAAAATGACGGCGCCCGCGCTGGTAAAATGCAGCAAGTGCGGCGCTCTGATGATGCCGCACCGGGTCTGCAAGGCCTGCGGCTCCTACAATAAAAAGGAAATCATCAGCATCGAGGCCTGATCGGAAAGGGCCTTTAGCGGATATCCGGGAGAATATCCTGCGCAGCTGCCTGTGCGGCATAACGGCGTATTTGCTTTCCCGTAATATCCGGATCTGCAGAATTGAGAGGCCCGTAAGCAGCTTACGGGCCTTTTTCTTTCAGCATCGGGAAGCCGCTTCGCGGCATCTGTGGAGGTGAGTATGCCTGAAATGGTCAAGGTTGCGCTGGATGCCATGGGGGGGGATAAGGCCCCGGACGAGATCGTCAAAGGGGCGCTGGAGGCGTTAAAGGAAGAACCCTCCCTTTTTGTCTGCCTGGTGGGCAGGGAGGAACGGATCACTCCGCTGCTTGCGGAGGCGGGCGCGCTGATGGAAAGGCTCAGGGTGGTGAATGCCTCTGAGGTGATCGAAATGGCGGAATCCCCGGTGATGGCGATCCGCAGAAAAAAGGATTCCTCCATCGTCCGGGCAATGCAGCTGGTGAAGGAGGGCGAGTGCAGCGGATTTGTGTCCTCCGGCTCCACCGGCGCGATCCTGGTGGGAGCCCAGCTTATCGTGGGCCGCATCCGGGGGATCGAGCGTCCGCCCCTTGCGCCCCTGATCCCCACGGCGAAGGGTCCTGTGCTGCTGATCGACTGCGGAGCAAATGTGGATGCGCGAAGCTCCCATCTGGTGCAGTTTGCCAGAATGGGGACGATCTATATGGAGAGCATCCACGGAATGACGAAGCCGAGAGTCGGGATCGTCAATATCGGCGCAGAGGAGGAGAAGGGCAATGCGCTGGTGAAGGAGACCTTCCCGCTGTTAAAGGAATGTCCCGGGATCAATTTCGTGGGCAGCGTGGAAGCCAGGGATATTCCGGCAGGCGCGGTGGACATTGCGGTCTGCGAGGCATTTGTGGGAAATGTGATCCTGAAGACCTATGAGGGAGTGGGTGCCACTTTGCTGGGCGCCGTAAAGGAAGGGCTGATGAGCAGTTTCCTCAGCAAGCTCGGGGCGCTTCTGATCAAACCCGCGTTAAAGAACACGCTGAAAAAATTTGATCCCCACGCCTATGGCGGAGCCCCCATGCTGGGCTTAAAGGGACTTGTGATGAAGACGCACGGCTCGGCCGGCGCCACAGAGATCAGAAATACGCTGCTGCAGTGCGTGCAGTTTGTGCAAAACGATGTCAACGGAAGAATAGCGGGGCAGCTTGGCACGCTGAAGCCGGAGTAAAGCCGGAATGCCCGGCCTGAATGGAGGGACGCAATGGAATTTGATACAATTAAAGAAATCATCGCTGATGTGATGAATGTGGATCCCAACGAGATCACGCTGGAGACCAGATTTGTGGATGATCTGGGGGCGGATTCCCTGGATGTCTTTCAGATCATCATGGGGATCGAGGACAAGTTTTCGATCGAGGTGCCCACGGAGAAGGCCGAGGAGATCAAAACGGTGGGCCAGGCACTGGAGATGATCAAACAGGTGCTGTGACAGATGATCATCGGTGAGGAAAGAGCTGCCACGCTTGGGCAGCTTGAGGAGCGGCTGGGCTATTCCTTTCAGGATCGCAGTCTCCTGCAGCAGGCGCTCACCCACAGCTCCTATGCCAATGAGCGGACCGTGAACAGGATACAGGATTATGAACGGCTGGAGTTCCTGGGAGACGCGGTGCTGGAGCTTTGCACCTCGGAGTATCTCTACGAAACCTATCCGGATAAACCGGAGGGCTGGCTTACCCGCAGGAGAGCGTCTCTGGTAAACGAAAAGGCGCTTGCCTTCTGCGCCAGGCAGATCTCCCTGGAGGATTATATCCTGCTGGGAAAGGGAGAGCGCAAGGGTGAGGGCAAAAAAAAGGATTCCATCATTTCCGATGTGGCCGAGGCCTGCATCGGGGCGATCTATCTGGATGGCGGATTTGCGCCCGCGAGAGCGTTTGTGCGCCGGTTTGCGCTGAGTGACATCGAGGAACGGTCATTTATGATCGATGCGAAGACCACGCTCCAGGAGCTGGTGCAGGGCCATTTTCAGCGGGATATCAGTTATCGTCTCGCGGGAGAGTCCGGACCCGATCATCTGAAGGTCTTTACGATGGAGGTCCTGCTGGGAGATGAAGTGCTCGGCAGGGGAGAAGGCCATTCCAAAAAGGATGCGGAGCAGGAGGCTGCCCGCGAGGCTGTGCGCAGACTGCGGGAAGACTATCCGGAAATGCGGAAAGACAGATAACGCTGCAGAGGTTTTTGTTTGTATCTTAAGTCAATCGAAGTACAGGGCTTTAAGTCCTTTGCGAATAAGATCAGGTTTGAATTTCATAACGGGATCACCGGTATCGTGGGCCCCAACGGCAGCGGCAAGAGCAATGTGGCAGATGCGGTCAGATGGGTGCTCGGGGAGCAGCGGATAAAGCAGTTAAGAGGCTCCTCCATGCAGGATGTGATCTTTTCCGGCTCGGAGATGCGAAAGCCTCTGGGCTTTGCCTATGTGGCCATCACGCTGGATAACGCGGATCATTCTCTGAATATCGACTATCCGGAGGTGACTGTTTCCAGAAGGCTTTACCGTTCCGGGGAAAGCGAATATCTGATCAACGGCGCCTCCTGCAGGCTGCGGGACATCAATGAGCTTTTTTACGACACCGGGATCGGCAAGGAAGGCTATTCGATCATCGGCCAGGGGCAGATCGACAGGGTCTTGAGCGGAAAGCCCGAGGATCGCCGGGAGCTGTTTGAAGAAGCAGCCGGGATCGTCAAGTTCAGGCACCGCAGGGAGGCCTCCGTCAGAAAGCTGGAGAATGAGGAACAGAACCTTCTTCGGGTGAGCGATATCCTTGCGGAGCTGGAGCGCCAGGTGGGTCCTTTGGAGCGTCAGTCCAAAAAGGCCAGGATCTTTTTGGACAAACGGGAGGAATTAAAGCAGCTCGATGTCAATCTCTTTCTCGAGGAAAACAGGGAAACCGGCGGAAGGCTTTCCGAGGCGAAGGAAAAGCTTGCCATTGCGGAGGGAAACCTGAAGGCTGCGAAGGACCGCTATGAAACGGCGAAGTCCTCCTATGACAGGCTGGAAAAAGAGCTGGAAAAGCTCAAGGAGAGCATAGAGAACAACAGAAAAGAGATCAGCACGACGCTGCTGACCCGTTCCAGGCTGGAAAACGAGATCGGGATCCTTTCGGAGCAGATCAAAAACGCCAATGCGAACGAGGCGCATTATGCGCAGCGGGCGGACACGCTTTCCGCGGAGATAAAGGAGAAGGAGCAGGAGACCGAAGAGATCCGGCGCAGAATGGAGGAAGCTGCCCGCTCCCTTCAGTCCGCGGAGGCGGATAAGGAGGAAACGGCGCAGGAGCTGAAGGCGCTCCAGCAGCAGATCACGGAAAGAAATGAGCGGATGGAAGCCTGCAAGAATCAGGTGCTTTCCGAGATGGAGCAGAGATCCAGGCTGAAGGCTTCGCTCAGCCGTCTGGATACGCTGCTTGAGCAGAACGGGATCAGAAAGGCCGAGCTGACCTCAAGGCTTTTGGAGGCCAGATCCAGGGAGGTAAAGCAGCAGGATTCCATCAGGGCGCTGGAGGAGGACTTTGCGCGGATCACGGCGGAGCTTGACGCGCGCCAGAAAGAGATCGACAGCACCGAAAAGAGGATCGCTTCGATCAAAGGAGAGCTTACGGAAAGGGATGCCCGCCTGAGGGCAGCGCAGGAAAGCTTTCATCAGGAGGAATCAAAATACAGCACGCTGATCAATATTGCGGAGCGCTATGAGGGCTTCGGCTCCAGCGTCCGCATTGTGATGGAGCAGAAGGGCAGGATCCCGGGCATCGAAGGGGTCGTGGCGGATCTGATCTCCGTGGAGAAAAAATACGAAACGGCCATCGAGACTGCGCTCGGCGCAAGCCTGCAGAATGTGGTCACGGACGATCAGGAGACCGCGAAAAAGCTGATCCGGCACCTGAAGGAGGTAAAGGGAGGAAGGGCCACCTTTCTGCCCCTCAGCAATATCAAAGATTCCAGGGGGCTTAAATCAGAGGAAGTCCTGAAGGAAAATGGCGTTTTAGGTACGGCGGATTCTTTGGTGAAAACAGCCCCGAAGTACGCGGATGTGCCGAAAAACCTGCTGGGACGGATCGTGGTGGTGGACAATTTCGACCATGCCGCTGCGATCAACAGAAAGTACAGCTATTCGATCCGGATGGTCACCCTTGCCGGAGAGTATTTTACCCCCGGCGGCGCCGTCAGCGGCGGCGCTTTTAAGAACACCTCCAATCTGCTGGGCAGGAAAAGAGAACTGGATGCGTTAAAGGAGCATATCGCCGGGCTGAAAAAAGAGATCGCTGCGATTGAGGGGGAGATCGCTGGGGTCAAACAGGAGCGCAACGGCTTAAGGGTAGCTCTCGAACAGAAGCGGATGGAGCAGCAGAACGCGTTTCTGACCCAGAATACCGCCCGGATCGCGCTGACCCAGGCCAAAGCGCAGATCGGTGAGACAAAGGACAGCTTTCTGTCGATCCGCGAGGAGGAGGAGACCTTAAGGGCGGAGGCTTCCGATGTGGAGCTGCAGAAAAAGGAGCTTGCAGAAAAGCTTTCCGCCTCCGTGGAAAAGGAGGCGCAGCTGAATAAAGAGGTGGATGAGCTGCGGGTCCTCCTGGAAAAGGACAGAGAGGAGGAAACGGCATGCCTTTCCCGGCTTTCCGCGAAGGAGGTAAAGCTGGAAAAGCTCCGCACCGGTGCCTCCTATGTGGAGATGGATCTGAAGCGTGTGCAGGAGGAGCTGGAAAAGCTTCTGCATAACCGCGAAGAGGTTGCTGAGGAAAAGGAAAACAGCGCGAAGGAGCGTGTTTACCGGGAAGAAAACATTGAAAAACTAAAGGCCACCATCGAAGCCTCCGGTGAGCATGAGGAAAAGACGAAGAAGCGGCTCGAGGATGAGATCGCCCTGGAGCAGGAGCTGTCGGAAAAACGGAAGGGATCCGTTGCGGAAAGAGACTCCCTTTCCGAAGAGATCGTCGGCTTAAACCGGGAAACGGAGCGGCTTTCTGCGCAGGCAGAGCGGCTGGAGGAGAGCCTTCTGGCAAAGGCCCGCTATATGTGGGATGAATATGAGATCACCTTAAACGATGCCGAAGCCTGGCGCACGGAGCTTTCGTTAAGCACGCAGGAAATGCGCAGCAGGATCGCCGGGATCCGGGATGAGATCAAAAAGCTGGGGGATGTGAATGTAAACGCGATCCGGGAATATCAGGAGCTGATGGAGCGGTACACCTTCCTAAAGACCCAGCATGAGGATCTGGTGGAGGCAAAGGAGACCCTCACCGGCATCATTACGGAGCTGGATGATGCGATGCGCCGTCAGTTTACGGAAAAATTCGCGCAGATCGCGGAGGTGTTCGACCGGGTGTTCAAGGAGCTGTTCGGCGGCGGCAGGGGACAGCTTGAGCTGATGGAGAATGAGGATGTGCTGGAAGCGGGGATCCGGATCATTGCCCAGCCGCCGGGAAAAAAGCTGCAGAACATGATGCAGCTATCCGGCGGGGAAAAGGCCCTGACCGCCATCTGCCTGCTTTTCGCGATCCAGGATCTGAAGCCTTCTCCCTTCTGCCTGCTGGACGAGATCGAGGCGGCGCTGGACGATAATAATGTGGCCAGGTTTTCCGGCTATCTGCACAAGCTGACAAAGGCCACGCAGTTTATCGTGATCACCCACAGGCGGGGCACGATGGAAAGCTGCGACAGGCTCTACGGGATCACGATGCAGGAAAAGGGCGTCAGCACGCTGGTCAGCGTGAACCTGATCGATAAGGAGTTGACATAACATGGCGGGATTTTTTGCGAAACTGAAACAGGGGCTGACGAAGACCCGGGATGCCTTTCTGGGCGGCCTGGGCCGTGTTTTTTCCGCCTCCGGGATCGATGAGGATTTTTATGAGGATCTGGAGGAGACGCTGATCCTTTCGGATATCGGCGTAGGCGCTACGGAGACCATTCTGGAAAAGCTCAGGCATGAGGTGGAGGAGAAGAAGCTGAAAAGCCCCGGGGAATGCAGAAGCCTGCTGATCGACGGGATCAGGGA
>CAMOOZ010000198.1 GCA_946621895.1 uncultured Lachnospiraceae bacterium
GAATGTCCCAGCATTTCCTGCACGCTGCGCAGATCCGCCCCGTTTTCCACCAGATGCGCGGCAAAGGAATGCCGCAGGGTATGGGGCGTGATATCCGCGGTGATCCCGGCTTTTTTCGCATAATTTTTGATCAGCTTCCAGAAGCCCTGCCTGCTCATGGGCTTCCCCGAGCAGTTGGTGAACAGTGCCTCCTCCGCCCTGTCCTCGATCAGGGCCTCTCTTCCCTGCTCCATGTAGCGCAGCAGCGCTGCCCTGGCGGTATTCCCGAAGGGGATCGTCCGCTCATGGGAACCGGATCTGCAGGTGATGAAATTCATCTGGAAATTGACATCCCTGACGGAAAGCCCGATCAGCTCGGACACTCTGATCCCGGTGGCATAAAGCATCTCCAGCATGGCCTTGTCCCGAAGCTCCTTGGGATCCTCGCCGGAAGGCATTTCCAGCAGCCTTGCCACTTCATCCCGGGTCATGATCTCGGGAGCCTTCTTTTCGATCTTCGGTGCCTTCAGCACATCGGAGATATCCTCCGCCACCATTCCCTCCTTTTTCAGGAAATGATAGAAGGCCTTGATCGAAGCAATGCTCCTGGAGATACTGGAGGCGGCAGCTTTTTTCGCGGTCTGCTCATCGACATAGGCAGAAAGATCCTCCGGCTTCACCTCCTGAACAGAAAAGATCCCTCTCTCGTTTAAAAAAGCAAAAAACTTCAGAAGGTCTCTCTTATAGGAAAGCTCGGTGTTGGAGGAAGTTTTTTTGACATTGCGCAGATACGCCACAAATTGATTCAGCTGCTGTTCCATAAAAATCGTTGCTGCCCTTCCCGTCTGTTTCGGAATCATGGGTAATTATGTAAATCACCCGATGTAAACCGCATTATACCAACACATTAACATAAAAGCAAACCGATTTTTTATGGTAAACAGCCCAAAAACCACGATTTTAAGCCATTTATCACAAGATGTCGGAGCGGTTATCCGCCTCCTCCACCACATCTTGTGGAAAAATTTTTTTTCAAAAAATATTCAAATCTTTAATAAGATTACATATTTAATTCACATAATTTTTATCATTTTTTAACACCTGTGTCATAAATATTTCCCTCCACCGCATCCTTCAGCCACTGCGCCATGCTGATCCCCCGTTTCAGCCGGGTATAGAAAAAGGGCTCCCGAAGGATCGTATGCACCGTGCCCCCTCTTAATGGGAGGGGATTCATGATCCCGTGGATAAAAAGCCCCGTCTCGGGCTCCATCTGCTTCAGGCTGCGGACCATCGTTCCGAGTCCGTCGTAAAACAGTGTCTGCAGCTCCCGGTCCGTCCTGAAGCCGCCGCCATGCAGCTCACTGTAATAGGCGCTTAACACATGATCCCTGGTGGAGCTGGCATACAGATAGCGGAAACGCCTGCCGTACCGCTCATGCAGCCGCCGGTACCAGCAGATCGTCGGATTCGGGGAATCAAGCGCTTTCGCAAGATGGGCGGGCGCATGCCAGACCTCTTCAAGGATATGGGCAAACTGCGGGGTTTCCAGCTGTCCGCTGTCGGAAAGGAGCGTGATCTCCTCGCAGGACGGATAAAACTCCTCCGCGATCTCTCCCGCTAACGCCGGCACGGCAAAGGCTCCGGCGGAATCGCCGGCGATCAGCAGCCTTCCCGGGGCGGGGAAAAACGCGCAGGCCTTCTCCATGGCGGCCCTGTAGTTGCGGTAGCCGTGAAAATGATGGGTACGCTGCTTTCCCGACCGGTCCGTATAGGTAAGCGTCGCATCGCCCAGGTGCAGATCCCCGGTGGCATAGGTGATCACAAGAAAGCTCCAGTCATCAAAGGGATTTTCCGGATTCTCCGTCTCCGTGATCCCGCGGTTGATGTTGGAAAACTCCGTTACCGGGCGCAGATTATGGGTATAAAAGGCTGGTTCCCCGGACAGCATCCTGCCTCCCGTATAGGGCCTTGCCGCGGTGTACGGATTCCAGGCCATGCCGCCGCCGGAAAAAAAGATGCAGAGATCCGCAGTGCGTCCTGCCTTAATATAGACATGATATGGGGAGCCGTCTCCGGCAAGCCCATCCTCCAGGGGAAGCCTGTACCAGATCTTCGGCAGCAGCGCGCCCTCAAACAGAGGGGCCTCAAAGGAGGTATGGGGCAGCGCTCCGTCAAGGGATCTGTCCATCATCTCTCCGGCAAAAAAGAGAAAACGATGGGGCGGCTCTGTTTCCAGAAGAGAGGAGAGCTTCATAGATTCAGATATTTTGAGGATGCGCTCTGCAGATCCCTGAAGCGGAAGATCAGCATGAACGCCGCGAAGATCACCGTGGCGCCGATGGAGATCAGCGCAGGGATGGGAAACGGATTGACGCCTCTTACGATCGGGATCAGCTGGAGCATGGAGCAGAGACAGTCAAAAACAAGATAGATCACATAATCCCTGAAGCGGAGCCGCTGGAGCTCCCCGGTGAGGACCGTGCCTGCCATCAGCAGCACGAACAGCACGGGAATGATGAAGGCCGCGCCGTAATTATAACCGGCTGTAAACCAGTCGATCGCAAAGATCAGGCCGATCCCGATATAGCCCTGCACGGTGATCATCTTGATCAGGTTGCCATGGAGATAGATCGCAAGCATCAGATCCAGCAAAAGCAGCGGAAGCGCCAGGATCAGCAGATTGAGCAGATAGGGAAAACCCAGCAGATAGGCGATGATCAAAAGCAGCACATCCAGCACCACCACCACAAAGGCGGTGATCCGGAGGAAAGTAAACCGGGGCAGCTTTGCCGGCCTGATCGCGGGAAAGCAGGGATCCTCCGGTTCCCCGGAAAGCCTTCCGCCGCAAAGCGGGCAGCAGAGCTTGTCTCCCCTGATGCGAATTTTACATTTTGCTCAATTTAACATCGCGTGTCATATACTGTCACCTC
>CAMOOZ010000199.1 GCA_946621895.1 uncultured Lachnospiraceae bacterium
GCCAGTGCCGGAGCCGACGCCTGAGCCGACGCCAGTGCCGGAGCCGACGCCAGTGCCGGAACCGACGCCTGAGCCGACGCCAGTGCCGGAACCGACGCCTGAGCCAACGCCTGTGCCGCAGCCGACGCCTGCGCCGGAGCCGACGCCTGTGCCGGAGCCTACCCCCACACCTGATGTGACGCCGGTGTACAAGCTTACCGTCAGCAGCACAAATGTGTCCTTTTATACCAAAGAGGGTACATCCGGTGTGCTGACCAAGTCAGTCACGGTGAAAAATGAGGGAAATCAGGCCGCATCGATCACCTGGTCAAAGCTGCAGACCAATGACCTGTTTGACTTTGAGGTTCAGGGCGCCGGAAATGTGCCCTCCGGCGGAGTGGTTGATGTGCTGATCGCCTTTGACGCGGAGGATGCGCAGCCCGGGAATTACAATGCGGGGCTTCTGTTCAGCGATAATAATGATCCGAACAAGATCAGCAATGTGCAGGTGAAGATCACCGCCACCGTGGAAAAGGTGGAGCAGCCGAAGCCGACGCCCACGCCCGCGCCCACGCCCGAAGGGGATGTGAAGATCACCGTGCAGGCGGATCCCGCTGCGGGAGGCCGTGTGGCCGGCGGCGGCAATGTGGCAAAAGGGGAGAGCACGACCCTTGTAGCCGTGGCAAACAGCGGTTATGAATTTGCCGGCTGGTTCAACGGGAGCAATCAGGCTTCCGCTTCCGCCACCTACAAGACCAGCGGTGTGACGCAGGATACGGTATATACCGCCAAATTCAACAAGTCCACCGTGCGTGTGGACCTGGACAATGACAGTAAGAAGGGCTCTGTGACCGGCGAATGCACGGTGAAGGTCGGGTCGGATGTGAAGATCAAGGCCAGCCCGAAGGATAATTACACCTTTGACGGCTGGTATGAAGACGGCAGGCGTGTGACCGAGAGCAGGGAATACACGATCCGGAATGTTCAGCGCAATTATCGTCTTGAAGCCCGCTACAGGGGCGGAAAGTATGAGGTCAGCGTGGGTGTGACCCCCAGCGCGGCGGGAACCACCTCCGGTCAGGGAAGGTATGAAAAGAAGGATACCGTGAACCTGAGGGCCTCCGCATCCGACGGTTATAAATTCAAGGCCTGGGTGCTGAATAACCAGGTGGTCAGCAGCTCCACCGAATACCAGATCAAGAATCTGGACAGAGACATGAGCTTTACCGCCCAGTTTGAGAAGATCGGCGCCAAAACCTATACGATCAATTCAGGACTGGCCAATCAGGGCGGCGTGATCGCTCCCTCCGGAAAGTATACGATCGAGGAAGGGCAGTCCATCACCTATACGATGGTGCCTTCCAGCGGGTATAAGATCCTGGCTGTGGCTGTGGACAATCAACAGGTCGGCCCGGTGAGCAGCTATACCTTTACGAATGTGAAGGGGGATCATACCATTGCCGTGGCTTTCGCACCGAAGGATAATGCCGTGGTCCCGATGACGCTGGATCAGATCCTTTCCACCGCCGATGTGCAGCGGCTGTCGCTGCAGGCTGCAGGCTCTTCCACGCCGGGGCGGATCTCCCTTGTGACTTCCGAGTCCTCTGCTTCCGCCACGATCATTCATGAAGCCTCCAGATCCGGCAATACCGTGACTCCCGCTACGGTGGTGAACAGGAATGCGGACTCCAATTCCGCTGTGACGAATAATAAGGAGGACACCGCGGAGGAGGCGGATCAGCTTCAGGATCAGAACCTGATCGGCATGGACGGCGCGGAAAATATAAAAGAAGAGGAAGAGGGCTTTGATTATGCGCTGGCCGGCGGTGTGCTCCAGCTTCTGGACATGACCCCCGATGAGGCGCAGGCAAAGATCGATTCAAAGGACGATGCCGATCTCCTGATGCTCTCCTTCTCCAACGGATATCTGAATCTCGGCGTGCAGAATCAGTATCTTGTTTCCGGCGGTGAGGAGTCCGAGGACGCGCTGCTTGACAATTCGACGCTGCCCAACATTCTGGAGACCATCCGGGATAACCTGAGCGCCGAGGAAAAGCTTTCCATGTATGCGGGAAATCCGGTGTACATCAACTTCAGCATCATGGATGCCGGGGAAGTGGCGGAGGAGATCAAGACGGCATTTGCCGGGAAGGGGCTTTCTTCTTCCGGAAAATATCTGGATCTCACATTCCTTAAGACCGTGAATGACGAGACGAGCGTGGTGGAGAACCTGAATAACCCCATGCGGATCGTGATGGCGGTGCCGGAAGACCTGAAGAATGCCGGAGAGCTTGTGATCATGCGCTATCATGACGGCAAGGCCGAACAGCTGGAAAATCTCAGCAATACGAAGGATCAGGTGATCTTTGATGCGGACGGCTTCTCCGTCTACGCGATCAGCACGATGGCGCAGGAAGGCGAACAGGCCGCGGCGCCTGTGACAGCGGAGACCGCATCTGCAAACGGCGGGGGGACAGGCCTGATCATCTTCGGTGTGCTGGCGGTGATCCTCTGCGCAGTGGCCGGTGTGCTGATCAAGGTGCTTGCCTTTAAGAAAAAATAAAAAAAGAATAAAAAATGACTGACTGCGAGCAGGGAGTGACTTTGTCCTCCCTGCTCGATTCTTTTTCTGAACAAAAAAGCGTTTTGTGATATAATAGTTCAGTTGGTGTCGGACTGACAGGAGACGCGTTTTTCATTGCTTTTCCTGTCTGCGTAAAAATGAAGGGAAGCGCCGGCATGTGATCCGTTTTACGAGGATCGTGTGCGGGGATTGCCGAGGTGCATATGGAATCGGAATCCGGAAAACAGATTTTTCGTGAATCAAGCCTGAAACGGGCGGCCTCTCCGGAAGAACTGGACGGCTACATCAGAGTGACCAGTCCCGGTGTCTGGCTGGTAATTGGCTGTATTATCTTTTTTCTGCTGGGGATCCTTGTCTGGGGGTATTTCGGCTCTCTGGAGACGAAAATGACCATGTACGGAAAGACGGTGGACGGTGTGTTTACCGGGTATGTGAAAGCCACCGACCTGAAGAAACTGGAGACGGGAATGGAAGTGAGCTATCAGGATCGAAAGGGGGTCATCGCGAAGCTTTCACCCTATCCGGTGCCTGCGGATGATGTGATCCCGGATGAGCTCTGGGACACCTTTCAGGTGGAAAAGGACACGCCGCTTTATCCCGTGACCTGCACGATCACGCTGACCGGCGGAGGCCATCAGGTGGAGGTGCTGCTGGAGGATATCAAACCGATGGATCTTCTGTTTGACTGAGAGGATTTTTCCGTTGCCGTAAGGATGAACAGATGAGCGAAGAAAACAACCGATCCGAAAAAAGAAATAAGGTCCGCCTGCCTGTCAGCCATGGCGTGGCGAAGGTGCCCGTGATCATCCAGATGGAGGCGCTGGAATGCGGCGCTGCCTGTCTGACCATGGTGCTGGCCTATTTCGGGAAATGGATCCCGCTGGAGCAGGTGAGAAGCGACTGCGGCGTGTCCAGAGACGGCTCCAATGCGAAAAATGTGCTTCTGGCAGCCAGAAGCTACGGCCTTGATGCCTCGGGCTATCGATTTGAGCCGGATGATCTGCGGGAGGAGGGACTCTATCCCTGCATCATCCACTGGAATTTCAATCACTTTGTCGTGCTGAACGGCTTTAAGGGGAATAAGGCCGTGATCAATGATCCTGCCAGAGGCACCGTGATGGTCTCCATGGAGGAGTTTGACAAAAGCTTCACCGGGATCTGCATCATGTTTTCCCCCACGGAGAGGTTTGTCCCGGATGGCAGCAAAAAGAGCATGCTCTCCTTTGCGAAGAAGCGTCTGAAGGGGGCATTGGGTGCCTGCATCTTCGTGGTGCTGACCTCTTTGATCACCTCCCTGTCCGGCGTGATCAATCCGGCCTTTACCAGGGTCTTTATCGACAGGCTTCTGACCGGCAGGAATCCGGAATGGGAATGGCCGTTTCTGGCGTTATTGTCCTGTTTTGTCTTTGTCGAACTGCTGGCCAGCTTCCTGCAGGCATTTTATTCCCTGCGGATCAACGGAAAGATGGCTGTGGTGGGAAGCTCCACTTATATGTGGCGGATCTTTCGGATGCCGATGGAGTTTTTCTCCCAGCGGATGGCCGGTGATATTGAGCAGCGAAGAGTCCAGAATGAGAGCGTGGCGGCGCAGCTGGTGAATACCTTTGCCCCGCTGGTGCTGGACACCGCCATGATGTTCTTCTATCTTTTCATTATGGTCCGCTACAGCATGATCCTGACCGTGGTTGGGATCGTTTCCACGCTGCTCAATATCTGGTTTTCCAGGCTGATCTCCCAAAAAAGAGTCAATATCACCAGAGTGCAGATGCGGGATGCCGGAAAGTTTGCCGCCGCCACGGTGAACGGCGTGGATATGATCGAATCGATCAAGGCAAACGGAGCGGAAAACGGCTATTTTGAGCGCTGGTCAGGGATCCAGTCCAGCGTGAATACCTCTCAGGTCAGGTTTATGCGGCTGAATCATCTCCTGGGCATGCTTCCCGGGATCGTTTCCGCCCTGGCCAATTTCCTGGTGCTTTGCGGAGGGGTGCTGCTGACGATACGCGGTGAGTTCACTTTGGGCATGGTCACGGCGTTTCAGGGGTTTTTGGCTTCCTTCATGGCTCCCGTGGGCTCACTGATCACTGCCGGACAGACCCTGCAGGAGATGCGGACAAATATGGAGCGCATCGAGGATGTGATGGAGTATCCGGTGGATATCGAAGATAAACCGGAGGAAAACAAGGATATTTCCTATTCCAAGCTTTCCGGTGAGGTGGAGTTAAAACATGTGACCTTCGGCTATGCAAAGCTTGCGCAGCCCCTGATCGAGGATTTCAGCATTAAGATAAAGCCCGGGGGCAGGATCGCCTTTGTGGGCTCCTCCGGCTGCGGAAAATCCACGCTTTCCAAGCTGATCAGCGGGCTCTGCAAGCCCTGGAGCGGGGAGGTGCTCTTTGACGGAAAACCGATCTCCGAGATCGATCGAAGCGTCTTCACCGGGTCGCTTGCCGTGGTGGACCAGGATATCATCCTGTTTGAGGACACGATCGCGAACAATATCAAGATGTGGGACAATTCCATTGAGGATTTTGAGATGATCCTGGCGGCCAGGGATGCCCAGCTGCATGATGAGATCATGCAGCGGGAGGGCGGCTATCAGTACAGGATGAGTGAAGGGGGAAGGGATTTTTCCGGCGGGCAGCGTCAGCGTCTGGAGATCGCCAGAGTCCTGGCAGGGGATCCCAGGATCATTATTCTGGATGAGGCCACCTCAGCGTTGGATGCCCGGACGGAATACGGCGTGGTGAAAGCGATCAAGGACAGGGGGATCACCTGCATCGTCATTGCCCACAGGCTTTCCACTATCCGGGACAGCGATGAGATCGTGGTGCTGGACAAAGGAAAGGTCGTGGAACGGGGAACCCACGAGGAGCTGTTTAAGCTGGGCGGTGCCTATACCCGCCTTGTGACGAACGAATAAGGGGAAGTCTGCTTTTATGGATGATCTGAATGCCTTTAACTGGTTTGACGACCAGATCAGGCAGCGAAAGCTTCAGGATGACGAGCTCTTCACAGACGCGCTGATCCGGATGACCGGAGCGGTCATGGGGAACAAGATCGCTGTGGCCCTGATGGATGACCGTCAGGTGACGAAAAACGCCATCGAGGAGATCTTAAAATACTACCATTTGAAGGGAACGAAGCTGCCGGACGGGGTCGATGACCCCGTGGATCAGCTGGAGTATCTCTGCAGACCCCATGGCCTGATGCGGCGGACCGTAAAGCTGACGGAGGGCTGGCATAAGGATGCCGTGGGCCCGATCCTCTGCGTCAGGAAAGAGGACGGCCGGCTTACGGCCCTTCTGCCCAAAGTGGGCGTCACCGGAGGGTATACCTGGCTGGATCCTGCCTCCGGAAAGCGGAAGACGCTGACCACGGAAGGGGAAAAGCTGTTTGAGGATGAGGGGATCTGTTTCTATAAGCCTTTTCCCTTAAAGAAGCTGGACATCCCGGATCTGATCCGTTATATGATCGAATGCATCAGCCCGTCGGATATCGTGGCGATCCTGGCCGCCATGGCGGGGATCACTTTGCTGGGCTTCTTTCTGCCCAGGATGACATATATCCTTTTTGGGGATGTGGTGGCCAGCGGGAGCCTCCGCGTCCTCTTTGGCGCCACCGTCTTTTTGGTCTGCCTGACCGTTTCCACAAATCTGATCACCTCGGTGAAGAATCTGCTGATGAGCAGGATCAACAGCAGGATGAGCGTGTATGTGGAGGCGGCGGCTATGATGCGGGTGCTTTCCCTCCCGGCGGATTTTTTCAGGGGCTATAATTCCGGAGAGCTTTCACAGCGGATGCAGTATATCAACTTGCTGTGTCAGAGCATTCTGGATATGTTTCTTTCCACGGGACTGACCTCTGTGTTTTCTCTGGCTTATATCCTGCAGATCTTCCAGTTTGCACCGTCCCTTGTGTTTCCTTCGATCGTGATCACAATGATCACACTGATCTTCACCCTGATCACGACCGGCGTGAATATCGGTCTTTCCAGGACGAAAATGGAGCTGCAGGCGAAGGAGAGCGGCCTTACCCACGCGATGGTCACCGGTGTCCAGAAGATCAGGCTCTCGGGCGCGGAAAAACGGGCGTTTGCGATCTGGGCGGAGGAGTATTCCAAGAGTGTCCAGATAGAGTATAATCCATCGCTTTTTATCAAGGTAAATTCCGTGATCTCTCAGGCGATCAGTCTGATCGGGATGATCGTGATGTACTTTTTCGCCCTGCAGGGCGGCGTGAGCCTTGCGGAATACAATGCCTTCAATGCGGCTTACGGAATGGTTTCCGCGGCCTTTTTATCCCTGGCGGGGATTGCCGGCCAGATCGCGCAGATCCAGCCGATCCTGGAAATGGTAGAGCCGTTTTTAAATACCGTGCCTGAGGTATCGGAATCAAAGGAGATCGTGACCAGGCTTTCCGGCGCCATCGAGCTTTCCCACATCAGTTTCCGTTACCATGAGAACATGCCCTATGTGCTGGATGATCTTTCCCTCCGGATAAGGCCGCGGCAGTATATCGCCATCGTCGGAAAGACCGGCTGCGGAAAATCCACGCTCATA